>CAIWEX010000599.1 GCA_903911795.1 uncultured Schlesneria sp. | reverse complement strand
ATGGGGTTTGGCGATGTCATCCTGCTCGCCATGATCGGCAGCTTTCTCGGCTGGCAGTCAACCATCATGATCTTCTTCCTAGCCCCTTGCTGTGGTCTGGCGGGGACTCTTCTGAACATTATCATTCATCGTCGTATTCAATCGTATGAACTCCCCTACGGACCGTATTTGAGTCTGGCGACGATGCTGGTCCTCCTGTTCTGGCGGCCCGTTTTTTCTCAATTTGAACGCGTGTTTGCACTGGGGCCAATCCTGGTTGTGATGGCAGTCCCGACGTTGGTGCTCATGGCGGTATTCCTGAAACTGGCACGTGCGATCAAGCTTGCGCTGGGGTTTTCGGACGACGACTATTTCGATGATGAATGGCGATCGAGCGACCAGCTGGCGTTTTATGCGAACAAGGATTACCACTCAGGTAAGGCTGACCTAAAGCCGCCTGAATGGCCTGGACGTGCGGCAGGGCAGGGGCGTCAGTTTGTTGACCAGTGGCGCAACGGCGGACGATAATTTGTCCGGGATGTGATTAACTCAATTTGCGAATAGTGATTCAAGATGATTGCGATCGTTGACTATGGCATGGGAAATCTGCGTTCCGTGCAAAAGGCGTTGGAAAAGATCGGACAGTCGGCCGAGATCGTCACTCGCCCGGAACAGGTACGATCGGCTGAGCGATTGATCCTGCCGGGGGTGGGTGCGTTTCGGGATGCCATCCACGAATTGCAACGGCTGAAACTGGTCGATCCGATCCGTGAACACATTCGCAGCGACAAACCATTCCTCGGGATCTGCCTGGGACTGCAACTGCTGTTCGATGTCAGCTATGAAGATGGCGAATGGCCGGGTCTGGGAGTTCTCGCTGGCGACGTCGTCCGGTTTCCTCCTTCAGCAGAACTGAAGGTTCCTCACATGGGCTGGAATACACTGGAACCGACGGGGCCTGTCAAATTGCTGCAGGATCTGCCGTCCGATGCATCGGTCTATTTCGTTCACAGCTACTACGTCGTTCCCCGCGATCCATCGGTGATCGCAGCCCGCACAACCTATGGCGTTCCGTTCACTTCGATGGTCGCCAGAGGGAACATGTACGCGACGCAGTTCCACCCTGAAAAGAGTCAAAAGGTTGGCCTGAAGCTGTTGTCAAACTTCGCCGGGATCTGAGAGTTGAACCTCGAAGGAACGATTTCCAGTGTCCGTCGATTCCCACCGTCGCGATGCAGACCATCATTCGTTCGTGTGATGCTCGCTTTTCGTGTCATTCTCGGCTGCGGAACGAACGAAGTCGAAACTAAGCGGCCCTCCGCCCGGAACAACAGTCATCGTCCGTCCGTCCTCTGAGAACGCGACCGAGTGGATAACATTCTCTTTTCGAGCCATGAACGAAGGAAGTTCGAAGTTCGTCACCGCAACAGGCATCGGAAGCGGAAGCGGACCGATCATCGTCTGGTACTTATACTGAATGATCAGGGATGAATCGACAATTCGCCAGCGTGTTGGATACTTGAAATTCACTCCGAGATACTCAACAGTTCGATCCGCGTGAAACGTGATCTCAGGAATACTACCCGCGGCCTGAGCGGGAACAGTCCACGTGCCGACCAGGATCTGTTCAGTCGGCGAAAGCGGATCGGCCTGCTCGCCAGATTGAGTTGCAAACGCAAGCAGTGCGACGGCGAACAGTGCAACAGCAAGCAGTCCTGCGGCAACCCTTCGAACGGCAATTTTCACTCGCCAAGTCTTCAAATTCGCGAACTCCACGGTCGACGACACCGCATCTGTTGGATGTTGAGAATTTTCAGCGTCCATCGGCCGAGCTTTCAATATCACACGGTGGGGAAGCCCCGATCCTCAACACTTTGAATTGCGAGCGAGAGCGAGTCAAGAGGTAACGGCACCGGCCCAAGTCCTTCTCTCCGTGACTCTGTGCCTCCGTGTGAGATAACTCATTGTACTGCAAGATTCGGCTTGCCACCGCGCAGAACATACTTCTGAATCTTCCCGGTGGCGGTCTTCGGCAATTCCGTAACGAAAGTGAAACCATGTGGGACTTTGAAATGGGCAAGATGCTCGCGGCAAAATGCCTTCAAATCATTCTCGGTCGCTGAAGCCCCCGACTTCCTGACAACAAATGCTAATGGTGTCTCACCCCATTTTTCATCCGGAACACCAACCACTGCCGACTCCTGCACATCGGGGTGCCGCAGCAGGACTCCTTCGACTTCGATCGATGAGATGTTTTCACCGCCGCTGATAATCACATCCTTCCAGCGATCCCGAATTTCGATGTACCCGTCGGGATGAACGACGGCAGCATCACCGCTGTGAAACCAGCCATTGCGAATGGCTTTTGCCGTCGCTTCCGGATCATTGTAGTAGCCGGCCATCACGGCATTTCCCCGGATGATGATTTCGCCCATGGTCCTCCCATCCTGCGGAACTTCGCGACCATCATCATCGACCACGCGGACTTCGGCATTACCGAGGTATTCAACTCCCTGACGTGCTTTGATCATTGCGCGAGCTCGCAGATCTAACTGAGCATGTTCCGGGCGAGGTTCGCTGATGGTGACGATTGGCGAAACTTCGGTCAGTCCATACACATGTCGGATTTCCCAGCCGAGTTCCCCTTCAATCCGCTCGATCGTGGCAGCAGCGGGGGGAGCACCCGCGGTAAAGACCCGAATTCCACGAGGAGCCTTCTGACGCAATTCTTCCGGGACATTGGCAATCCCGATCAGAATCGTCGGGGCGGCACACAGCAGAGTGATCTCTTCGCGCACCAATGTTTCGAAGATCAGTTGCGGATCAGCCTTGCTGAGGCAGACGTGCCGTCCGCCGACCGCCGTCATCGTCCAGACAAAAGTCCAGCCGTTGGCATGAAACATGGGCAAGACCCACAAATACCGATCGGCACTTGTGATGTGCGTATGCATCAGATGACCCATGATGTTCAGGGCTGTATTTCGATGCGTGACCATGACTCCTTTCGGATTCGCTGTTGTCCCGCTGGTGTAGTTGATGGCGATGGTGCTGGTTTCACAGATTTCGGCTGCGACAAACTGAGGCTCGGCAGATGTCAACAGCGTTTCGTAATCCAGCCAGCCAGGCTTGCTGCCCGAGAAGGCCACAAAGCAGCGAACGCCGGGGATCTGATCACGGATACTGTCCACAACATCCAGATACTGGGCATGAACACAGACCAGACTCGTACCGCTGTGTTTCAGGATATAGGCAAAGTCGTCAGCGGTCAGCCGGTAATTGATCGGCACCACGATGGCACCAATCTGGGGGACCGCATAAAACGATTCCAGATGCGGATGCGTATTCGGCGAAATGCTCGCCACGCGGTCACCCACGTCGACTCCGAGTTTCTGCAGGGCGGCGGACCAGCGGTCACACCGCTCGAAGAATTCCCGATAGGTATAACGGCACTCACCGTCAACGACCCCAATGCGGTCGGGATAAAGCCGACGAGCCCGGCGAGCAAAATCGAGAGGCGAAAGCGGTGTCTCCATGGAGAGTTCCCAGCGGCGAAAGTAGTCACGCGGATCAGCTGAACGAGTGGGACAATGGTATAGCGTTCCCATCAGGCATCTTCCACCGCTTCGACGTCGGTGAATTCAGTCGGCAGTTCGCGAATGAAATGGGCAGTCTTGATCAAAAACCGGTCTACTCGCCATCCCAATCTCGGACGAGGGACATTTTTTCAAGCCGCAAACCCTAGGAAACAGGCTCTTTCTTGCGGAGCAAATTTTAACAATTAGAAACGGCACGCAGGTTGCAACTGCTCGCATTCGTCGAAATGACTTCGACTTGACCGCAGCATGGATGCAATCAAAAAACGAAATAACCCGAGCGGTCGTTTCCACCAAGGGTAGCTCGACTGGAGGTGTAGCCGGAGACGGTCCGATGACCGTAGCCGGGCGAGCGCCTATGCTTCCAGTCGACTACTCTTTCTTTGATTTCAATTTCCAAACGTCTTCTTCAGACGTTCTCGATGGTACGCCAGCCGTTCCTCAGACGTCATCTTCGCGAAGTCGGGATTTCCTGCATTTGTAGCCGACGCTTTTGGCGCAGGTTCAACCTTAACCGGCGATGCGTCGGATTTGACGGCCTCCGGCTTCGGTGTGGCAGGAGGAAGACTGATTGTTGTTCCACTGCCGCCGTAACTCATCACGTTCGTTTGCAGGAGCAGATCCTGCTCCAGTGGGCGATGAGGTGGAGTACCAATCTTTTGAAGCACGGAATGATAAGCCCGAACCGCTTCTTCCGGTTCGATCACACCATCGGCGATCAATCGTAGAAACTCGATAAAGGCAAGCTGGTTCTCGGCACTGTTGATCTTGCGCCCAAATAGTGCGGCACGGCCACCATATTTCTTTGCCTGGTGCAGCAGTTGGAATGCATCGAGAGTCGTTCCGGCGGCACCGCCGAGTACACCGACCACCAGATGCGGGTCGTATTGCACCAGTTCTTCCATGGCCTGTGGACCGTGATAAACAATCTTCAAAAAGACGGGCCGCCCGGCGGAGGCAACACCGGCCAGTGTGCGAGCGATCAGGTCATTGATGAAGCCCGGCAGCTTGTCAGGAGTGACAGCTTCAGGGCGATTCGGATCGAAGACTTCCAGAAAGTGGCGAAACCCTTTTCGCTCAGCTTCTTCTCGAAACTGCTTGTAAAGCTGCAATGTTTCCAGATCGTGCGTCTGGTCGTTGTTGAAGGTGACCGAATAGAGTCCCAGGTTGGCACCAATCCGTCGTTCGTCAGTCGAACAGTCGAGATGCCCGCATTGCATATGGTCAATACTGGCGGTGCGAAACGGCCGTGCGGGTTCGGCGTGGACTCGACCGCCCCGTGGCAAATGCACATCGGTGGCATCATTGGCTCGTGCGGCAGGAGTCACGTGGGAGTTTTCGAAGAGCTTTTCGCGGACAGCGAGTTGTTCACAGGTACTGGCCGACATCAGAACGATATCTACGATTCCCTGGTCGATCACCTGCCGGATTTGATCCCGGTATTCGGCGAGCGTTTTGAACCGCATTTCCCCCTGATGATCTTCGGGCGAGCCTCCTGCTCGCGTTATGCCTGGCGCGGACATGCCAAACGCCATATCCGCGTCCTTGGCATCAGCGATAATGAAATCTTTAGCCCCCGCAGGATCAGCGTGAATCGAACGAAGCTTGGCATCAAGGGATTTTTCAACAGTCATTTTTCAGGTTTTCCGAAACGCGATTACGCTGATGGCGGCATTGGACGATGTTTGTTATCACGGCGAAGAATTCGGGTTAATTCCACGGTTGAAACCGGATGCTGGCGCGTTCCGGCTGATGGATCGAATCCGAAAAACACGTCGTGACACGGTGCCAGGTGATCTGGCAAGTTTAGCATTGGAAATCGCGTTTTTGGCTTTCTAATCAAATCAGAGAAATCAACGCTTCTAAGTCGGCAAGGGGGGAGCTGGAATTGCAGGCGGCCGTGGGGGCCGCAATCGTTGTGGGGTTACCGGAATCTGTTCAATCATCTCATTCGGCAGTCCAGCCCGTTTGCGCAAAGTGAATCCGTCATAAAGGGCTCCCGTCGCGGTCCTCGCTTCGTATCGCAATTCGCCTCCGTCAATCGAAATGACCTGAAACAACTGCACATCTTCTGCAACACGCTGGAATTGTGGCCGAAATGGCTTTTCAAGGTCATACATTTTCGGACCACTCACGGAAACGACATAAACGGTCCCCCCAGTTTCGCTACGACCGGTGACACCGACAGCTTCGTTCTTTCCCCCCGCCACAGCCACCTGACCGTCGACCAGGCCTGATCGAGCATAGGTGTGGTCATGTCCTTGCAGCACCAGATCCACCCGGTAATGGTCAAAAACGGGCTGCCACTGGGCTCGCAGCTTTGCGTTGTCACGCAGCCGGGTGGCGGAGTAAATCGGGTGGTGAAACGTGATGATTGTCCATCGGCAGGGGTTGTCCTTCAGGATCACGTCCAGCCACGTCGCCTGCTCGGCCTGTTTCTCGTTGGAGTTGAGCGAAATGATCCGCGTCCCCTGAAAGTCGATGAAGTACGCGGTTTCAGCGAGTCCCTCCAGGCTGTTCTCTGGCAATGTGAACTGAGGCCTCCAGAAATCCGTCAGCGACGATGTCTGGCCCGTAGCTGGCTTGGATTGGTATTCGTGGTTTCCCGGCGTTGGCATACTCGGAATCATCGCATTCAACCAGCCCCCGGCCTGAAACCATTCGCCCCACTCGGCGTCACGCGTCGAGTTATTGACAAGGTCTCCGGCGTGGATCAGAAATCGGGCACGCGGTGCTGTCGTGGCAGCCTCACGGATCACTCGAGACCAGAGTGACTTGATCTCAGTCTGAGCATCTCCGAAATAGATGAACGAAAACGGCTCGGGCTCAGTGCTGGCGGTGGTGAAATGAAACCACTCGGACCACGTCGAACCATCCCCCACCCGGTAGGCATATTTTGTGTCGGGAACGAGTGCCGCGAACTCGACAGAATGGTAATGAGCCGTGGCCAGATCGGTCGTCAGGGATGACGTTCTGGCCTTCAACTGGCGCGCCCGTTTGACAAACTGGCCGTTGTCACCCGCCACTGCGATTTCAGCAAGCGCCGTTCTTACGGAAGGATCCGTCCGCCAGGTCACCGCCTGAGAGCGTGCCGGATCTCCCGCCCAGGTCAGAATGATTCGATCGGGGCGGGACGTGGGTTGATGAATCGCTGCGAGTTCCGCTTGTTTTGCCCGAGCAATTTCTGTGACCGCCGATGGAGCAACGTCCTGCGTCACCGACGCTGGCGAAGCGGCGACGTCAGCGGCTGGCGTTTCCGCACATCCTGTCGACATTACCGCAGCCAACGCCAGGCAGCACCAGGAAACATTCACGACCACTCGCAGATTGAACAGCACGCACGTCCTTTCTTCGACGAAGCTCTCGCTTCATTCAGGCAGACGAACGCCACGCGGTCCGGCTGACTCAGCAAACCCCGATCACTTTGTTACTCGACTTTTCCAAGTAGCTTTTCCAGTTGTTTGGTCAATTCTTCACCGCGAGCCTGCAGTGTGATGACCTTGCCTTCTTTGTCGACGAGAATCGCAGCAGGTATGGAATTGATGCCGTAGAACTGTGCCATCGGATGATTCCAGCCCTTGTTGGCTTGAATCGTTTCGTCATACATCTGAGCCCATGGAAGCTCTTGAGCTTCGATGAATTTGTCCAGTGGAGCACGGGATCGATCCAGGCTGATGCCGACGACATCGAAGCCTTTCTCGTGGTACTTCTTGTAGTTTTCTTTGACGTTGGGCAGTTCGCCGATGCAGGGACCACACCAGGTCGCCCAGAAGTCGACCAGCACGACCTTGCCGCGGTAGGAATCCCAATCCAGTTCACCGCCTCCCAGCACCTTTCCTTCCAGGTTCATGAACTTACCGGGTAAGCGCACTCGGCGTGCAATCCCTTCGAAGCGAGTGGCGTTTTCCTGGAATTTCGGATTTTCGGATTCCTTGGAAAGTTTGACGAGGCTGTCATACAAAGCGCCCGCCTCCTCAGAATGTCCCTTATTCGCCAGGACATCGCCCAGTTGCGTGGCATCGCGCATGGCTTGCGGTGAAAACTTGGTTTCGGACACGGCCGCCAAAAACTCTTCGGCCAGTTTCTTGCGATCTGGCTCAGAAGCGTCACCGACATTGGCGACCCGAATCGGCGACCAGTAGGGATCAATTGCTTTGACGACAGCCGCTCGTTCATCGGCACGATGTTTGACAGCCGCTTCCATCGCTTCCTTCGCGGAATCGCCGATGCTGTTCATCGCCAGCAAAGTCAGAGCACTCATTTTCATCTGGACAGCTTTGACTGCCACCTTTTCCATCACGTCCTGCTTCAGGACCTTGTCGCCAGCAGTAATGAAGGCGCGCTGCACTTTGATTGCATAGTCAATTCGTTCTTTTTGACTGGCAAATCTGGGCTGTTTTTCCTTGAGCTTGTCGATGAATTCGAAAATCTCGTCCGCCGTCCCGTCCGGGACCTCGAAATCGGTATCGACCTCGGCCTTTGCTGGCTCTTTCACATCTTCGGCAGCAACGATCGTTGTTTCGCAGGTGTTGATCGAAAAAGTCAACAATGCAGCCGCAACGGGCACCAGTCCAAGTACGCTCTTCCATCGCAACGAAAGCATTGCAGACTCCACACGTTTGAAGGATCGATTCATCCGCGATGGTCATTCCAGCGGATTCATAAAGATACATCGAAATCAGGTTCCAATGCCAGACCTGCATCAGCCGTTTCCGATGATTTGTGGCGAGGAATTGGCAACGCGTTTTAAACCAGGTTACGAGTCGCTCCACAGCGGGAGTCGAAATCGCTATGCTCGACCAAGACAACTCGTCACGAGGTCACCGATTGCAGTGCGCCATCAGACTGAAACAAGAACGTCGCACCCAGACTTCGGGTTGCGATCCTTTCCCACACGTCAATGAAAACGAAGGAAACCAATGTTACGCCTGTCCCCACGTGCGTTCCTCCCAGCGGTTCTCGGCCTTGTGCTGTTGGGCTGTGGACAAAGCAAGCCTGATCAGAAGCCAACTCCGCCACCCAATTCTGGAACGACTGCAACAACCCCCGGAACCAAGGGGGGCGATAAGCCGGCGGAAACCAAGACAGAAACCGCAACGAAGTCCGCTGGTGGGAATACTCCAGCACCAGCCAATCCCGGTGCCACCGCCAGCGTTTCTGCAGCCTTCAGCGAAGCCGCCTACCTCGGCGACGATGTTGTTGGTCTGGTCGTTGCGAATCCCCGTCGAGTCACCGACTGGGATGTTTACAAGCTGATCAAGGCTGAGGAAGGGATGTTGCCCGCTGAAGCGGCGATGCAACTGGAACAGTTGCCGATCGCTCCCGAAGCCATCGAACGCGTGGTCGTCGTATTCGATCAGACGTTTGTGAATAAAGCGGCGTCATCCGCTGGTCTGGAAGTCAAGGGTGGTTCGAATGAGCCCAGCCCTCCAATTCCAACAGTCATCGGTACCCTGGCTAATGACACCGCTGCCGAAGGACTGCTGCCAGTATTTGGCGAGGAGAAAGAAGTCGACGGAGTCAAACTGCACGTCAATGAATTTCCATTCGAAACAGCCTTGTGGATTTCGGACGACAAGAAGACCATCCTGGTCGGTTCGACATCCAGTGTCGTGAAAGCACTGGCGACCAAAAAAGCGGGCAAAGCCAGCACCTCTAAAGTGATTTCGCAGGTCAATGCGTCGGCCGATCTGTCGATCGCTTTCGCTCTCGATTCCCAGGCGGGCCTGATTGAGCAGGGACTTCAGTTGGCTCAGGGCCTTCCAGTTGGCCTGATTCAACAAGTTCATGGTCTGGCATTTCACATCAATATCACCGGAAAGCCCGGTTCCAAGATGCTGGAAGTCGTCGCGAATGCTGCGGACGAAGATGCTGGAAAGCAGATGCTGGAAATGCTCACTCCTCTCCTTGATAACGGTAAGGAAAGTGCGAAATCGCAGCTGACGGGCCTGGCCGCCAATGGAGACGAAACTCAAAAGCCCGCCCTGACAATCGCCGAACAGATTGTCGATTCAGCCGCAATCAAGCAGACCGGCACAAGCGTCGCGTTTTCGGCTTCGATCCCGCCTGGATTCGACAAGCTTCCCGAGATTCTGAAGCCCGCCATCGAACAGGCTCGCAAAGCTGCGATGGGAACCAAGAAGAAAAACAATCTCAAACAAATCGGACTGGGATTTTATAATTACCACGACGTGAATAATGGATTCCCCGGTGCTGGCAAGTCCGCTGGAGGAAAAGCGGGATTGAGCTGGCGAGTCCATTTGCTGCCGTACATCGATCAGGCCCCGCTGTATCAGCAGTTCAATCTCGATGAACCGTGGGACAGCGAAACCAACAAGGCGTTGATTGAGCAGATGCCTGCCATTTTCAAGACCGAGGGTGTCGAAGAGCCCGGCAAGACATCGGTTCACGTCATCACCGGACCAGGAGCACCGTTTGCAAAGGACGCAGCACCCAAAATCGCTGCCTTTACGGATGGAACATCAAACACCATACTTGCAGTTGAAGCCGGTCCAGACACCGCCGAAATCTGGACAAAGCCCGGTGGACTGGATTTCGATCCGAAAGATCCGCTGAAGGCTCTCGGCAAACTTGCGGGCGACACCTTCGTGGCAATGCTTTGCGACGGCAGTGTTCGCTCGATCTCAATCAAGATCGAAGCTGAAAACCTGCGACGATTGTTCCAACTGGCTGACGGCGAAGTGATCACTGACTTCTAGGTCGTCCTGCTTCAAAGCGCCGGACGAGCAATATGTTCGTCCGGCGTTTTTATTCGTACACACATAAGCACGCCAGGGGTCGCGTGTGCCGCCGTTTTGGAGCCTTTGACAAAGCCGTGCCATCGGGCATTTCAATCGCACTACCCCCTTGACCTTCGATCAGATACTCAGCAGTGTGGACTCATCGAAGGGAAACGCACGGCCTTGTCGCAGGCTTCCAAACGGCAGCACCTGAAACACCCTCAATTCGAACGCCACTTAAGCGATTGGAATTCAATCATGCGATCTCTGATTAGTCGAACATGGGTAGTTCTTGTCTTTGGAATTTGTCTCGGCTGTGGCAAACAACCTGTCGAAAAGCCACCCGTAGCTCAGGAACCTCCGAAGATTTCGAAAGCTCCGGCAAACGCCGAGACTCCTGTCCTCATCCCGACGCCAGCGGAGACACCGAAAGAAACTCCGGTTATCAAGAGTGCTCCAGCGGTAGCGCCCACCAGCACAGCGGCCACCCCGACCGAAAAAGCCCCGTTTCCTGAAGCTGCATTTCTTTCGGATGATGTCGTTGGAATTATCGTAAGTCATCCACGGCGGATTATGGAATTACCTGTCGTTCAGATGCTCAAGCAGGCAGGATTGACTGACAGCATTGAGGAACAATCAGGACTGAAGACGAAGCCCGAGTCCATTGAACGCGCCGTACTGGTGATCGATCAGGCCTCAATTGATTTCATGGCCCGTGCCAGTGGTTTCGAAATTCGAACCCTTGAAGCAGGCCCGCAGAAGAAATCGGTTGCTCCCGTCAAAAACAATCTGAAGCAGCTCGGATTGGCGTTTCATAATTATGAAAGCTCCTTTCAATCGTTTCCCAGAGCAAACGGCTCAGGAGATGGCAAGAAATCAGGGTTGAGCTGGCGTGTGCACTTGCTGCCGTTTCTCGAGCAAAATGACCTGTACCAGCAGTTTCATCTGAATGAATCCTGGGACAGCGAGCACAACAAGACTTTGATTGAAAAAATGCCCGCGATTTTTCAATCACCGGGAGTCGAGGACGCCGGGAAGACGGCCTTTCATGTGTTTGCGGATGAGAATTCGGCCGTCAACACACGGAAGGGTGTGCGACTCGCGGACATCACGGATGGGACCTCCAACACGATCCTGGCTGTCTCTGCAGGTCCCGACACGGCCGACTTCTGGACAAAACCGGGTGGACTTGCCTTTGATTCCAAGGCTCCAAGAAAGTCCCTGGGAAATGTTGGCAAAGAGCTGTGGGTCGTCATGTGTGACGGGGCGGCGCTCAAAATCTCTGCAGACTGCGACGACGCAACACTGGCCAACTTGATCACCATCAATGATGGCAATGTCATCGGTGATTTCCTGGATGTCCGACCGCGAGCCGAACCACGTCCGCTGATGATTCTCACTTTTGCCTCCGTTGATCGCGAGGAATTCTTGAAGGAGTTCTTGATCGAAAGCGAAGAAACCACGATCGATGGTCAGTCCTTCCACAAGAACGAATTCAATGCCGTTTGCTTTGTGGACGAAAAGACCGCGCTGTGTGGTCCGATCGAATCCGTCAAGAAGATGATTCAGACACATCAGTCTGGCAAAGCGGCTTCACCGGAATTCCTTAAGCAACTTGAGTCCGGAGCCGATTTTTCATTCGCATTCGATCTCAAGTCGCAGGCGAGTCTGCTGGATCAAATTGTCGAGGCAATTCCTGCACTTGGTGTGGCCCAGCAACTGGAACAAGTCGCATTGCAAATCAACCTGTCGGGTAAAGTCGGAGCAAAACTTCTGGAACTGGTCCTGACCGCAATTGACGAAGACTCGGCTAATTCCTTGTCACAATTTGCGAATGTCGGACTGATCCAGATGCAGCAGTCACTAAATCTGACACGGGTACCTACCGTGAAAGAGGAGCGCGAGGCACTCGAACTGACCAAAGCGGCGGCGAAGTCCGCCACAGTCAAGCAGGTTGGAAATCAGATCGAACTGCTGATTCCCGTTCCCAAAGGGTTTGATAAACTGCCGCAGCTGATGAAGCCGTCTGTCGAAAGCGCCGCCAAAGCAGCCGCGCGTGCGAAGCGAATGAATTCCCTCAGGCAATTCGCACTCGGTCTTCACAACTACCACGACACCCACAGCAAGTTTCCTGGAGCAGGAAGGTCGGCTGACGGTAAATCAGGATTGAGTTGGCGTGTTCACATTCTGCCAATGATCGACGAAGCGGTACTTTATCAGCAGTTTAATCTGGACGAACCCTGGGATAGCGAAACGAACAAGAAGCTGATTGAGAAAATGCCAAAGATCTTCGAGGTGAAAGGGGCAGATCAAGGCAAGACGTCGTTTCATCTGTTCACAGGCCCCGGAGCACCATTTGCAGACGATGCCACGCCGTCACTTGCTCAGTTTACTGACGGAACTTCAAACACGTTGCTCGTCGTCGAAGCAGCCGCTGACACAGCCGAGATCTGGACCAAGCCAGGTGGCCTCGACTTCGATCCGAAGGATCCAATCAAAGCTCTCGGAAAACTACTCGATAATGAGCTTATCGCCGCGATGGCCGATGGATCCGCCAGAGCCATCAGCAAATCCATCAACCCCGAGACTCTGCGTCGCCTGATTCAGCATCAGGACGGAGAAGCCATCGAGTGATTCTGTCCGTGAGATGATTAACAAGACGGTCGAATCAACCACACCCCGATGATGAATCGGGGTGTGGTCGTTCACAGACTGGAGGATCAAAGCAGCCCATCAAATCAAGCGACGACTAGAATTCACCGATCACCTCGCCCCCCGCTCGAGTCGCAAGGTTCTGCCAAAGCAGGTAGTCGATGCTTTCACTGATGAAACGAGACGAACCATCGCACATTAATGCGTGGACCCCACCCGTATGACGACTGCGTGCGGCGGTCAAGCCGGAGCTATGGCTGTTGTTGCCGCAATCGAATTGCTTCGCGTTGGGCGTCAAACCATGGTTATACAGCGTGTCACCAAAGTGACCGTTCAGCCACTTGGCTCCACGCGTCCCTGACCAGGTCCCCGCACCCGGAACACACGTCGCAGGACTGGTATCGTTGGCGGCCGTATAGGGACCACCGGATGTCTGCGACGTGGAAAGATTGAGGACTTCCAGATTCGGGTTGGACGATACCGCCCCCGATGCCGCCGCTGCTGCGGCACCGTCCCCCAGCAGTTCTTCACTCATGGCGACCGTGTTGGAAAGGCCGTCCATTACGTCACGGAATTTGACGATTCCCATGAGTTTCGGGTCGTACATGACTCCATCCCCGGCCCGTATGTAGCGGGTTGTCGGGGTTGAACCGCTTCCCGTACAGACGACATAGTTGGTCGCCCCGTACGAGTTCCCTGGGATGGCCCCCAGATCACTCGGACAGAGAAACATTGGTACTCGCTTCATGGCTGCGGTCACATTTTGTGCGTACGGCGCGACGGGAGGTTCGACAAACGTCGGCGCGGTATTGAAGTCGATGATGTTATACAAGTTGGCAGCGTCGAAATACGGCATCAGTTGAGCGTGGGCCGAAAAGACCATGGGAAAGCCCGTTCGCCCAGGTGGGAAACTCCCCACGCTGGATTCATAGTTGTGAAGTGCCAATCCGAACTGCTTCAGGTTGTTCCGACACTGGGTTCGCCGTGCCGCTTCACGAGCCTGCTGAACCGCTGGCAGAAGCAGTGCGATCAGCACCGCAATGATGGCGATGACAACCAGAAGTTCAATCAAAGTAAAGCCGCGCGTCCGGCGGCGCAGTTGTTGTCTGGACATGAATTCCCCCTCAGGAAACATGCTGTTGACTCCGCAATTCTTGCGAAGTTTGGATCTGGTCAAGACAGGGTTGAAATGATGCGCGACTCTGCGAAATGGTCGGCGCGTCTGCCAGGAGCGAGCCGCTCCGGCAATCCCGTCACAAGAGAGCAATTGACGAATTCAGCGAGCAACAGCGCGCGGATTCGTCAGACCAGAACTTCCGGAGGTGGAACAAACGGTCGTTCGCGCTCACCACAGGGGGAAACGGAGCCCAGGGTCAGCCAGTCGACATCATGGACATTCAGAAGGGGCGAGACGGACGCCACCAGAATTCGAGGTTGGGCACAAACCAGATACAAAGGGGAATCGCCGGGGCCACAGGGACATTCACTGACCGCAGCGATCATGTCACGCGGATCGGGCTGTGAACGTGTTTCAGCCGGTTTGCCTTTCGTCGAGCAGCAACTTTTGGTCGCAGTCGGCTTCGTCGCACAGCAACCACGTTTTACAGGCGTCGCGGAACGCTGAGCACAACAGCACCGACCTGCTGACTTCAAGCTGTCAGAGCAGCGACACCCCTTCGCGATACCTGAGGCCGTTGCTGACGAGGTGAAACTTCCCACCGGCAGTCCAATGTTGGCCAGCAAATACAAGCCAAGCACCAGACAGTTCAAAAGTCCCTGACGTCGCCTCACGCTGCGCGCAACACGTCCCGTCCCGCGCGGTTGTCGCGAGAACGGAATGAGACACGAAATGCGTTGCCAGATGTTCATAGGTGGGATAACAGCGAGACCAAACCAGCAGCCAGATTAGATCTTAACCCGTCGCACCGCATCTTCAATCGAACGAAGCCAAATTCGGTAAATCGGACTTGCACTCTTCAAGGCTTGTCATTGCGCCTCGATTCGGCATCTACACGACGCTCAAGCCTCTCAAAATCTGGTCCCGACAGTTGCTGAAGGATTGACAGGTGGTCGGTGTCGAGGATGTAAATCACAGTTCCTCATCGCCCGGTGCGCGATAGCTTTGACGGAATTCACGCCCCCACCGGATGACCTCGGAGAATTGAGGAAAGTCGCTCATTGAGCCAACGACTTGCCTCAACCAGCCAGCCTTGGCGGGCGACTCGCCACCAAGTCCAGCCGCCAACTGGCGTTTGACCTCGACAAGTTCGGCCTCGACGACGGAAAGTTCTCGCTCAACAATCACCCTACGATCTTCAAGAGTGGCAGTAGGCATGGCAGTTCTTCCTGCCAGCGACGTTAAATGTCTTTGGCGAAATTGCGGATCTGGAACGGGCCGGAGAAGCAGAAATTAACGCGGAGATGCCAAGGCGCTGAGACGCAAAGGAATTGCAGTCTTCAAATCTTGCCGTTGCGTCCCTGCGCCTTGGCGTCTCTGCGTTAATTTCTTGTTCAACTGTTCTGCCGACGCAATTGCGGCTCAACCTTCGATGATTGAAGGACGCAATCTGGGTCTTTCCGGTGATAGGCATCTCTTCATGACTGCGATATCATTTCTCGTCAGTAACGTAAGGACAAAACAAGATTCTGATGGGTGCCCGACGACGATGCCTGAACAGCGTGATGAATTTCCATTTTGGTCGCTGCCGCTGGATCAACTGCTCGCTCGCCTGAATTCGACGGAGGCGGGGTTGAGTCAGGCGGCCGCCGCCGAACGGAGTCTGGAAGTCCGACAGTTGCGGTCTCGCAAGCGATCGCCGTGGGCGTTGCTGCTCGAACAATTCAAAAATCCCATCATTTTGCTGCTGTTCTGTTCAGCAATCCTGTCGTTTACGCTCCCTGATGAACGAACCAATGCCTGGATTATCATTTTCATCCTGCTGGCCAGCGGCCTATTGGGGTTCTGGCAGGAACTGAGTGCGGCGGATGCGATTGCCAAGTTGATGGGGATGATCGAAACCAAGGCGACCGTCTTGCGAGATGGTGCCGAGGTCGAAGTTCCCGTGGATGCGATTGTGGCAGGGGACGTGGTTCGATTGCAGGCGGGAGATCTGATTCCCGCGGACTGCCGACTGCTGTCCGCTCGCGACCTGTTTCTGAACGAAGCGGTCCTGACAGGAGAGAGTTTTCCTGCCGAGAAATCGGCTGCGGAACTTCCAGAACAGACTCCGCTCAGTCAGCGGTCGAACTCCCTTTACCTGGGGACGCACGTCATCAGCGGGTTCGCCAATGCCGTGGTCGTGGGGAGTGGTCGCGATACGGAGTTTGGACGGATTTCAGAACGGCTGGAACATAAACCGCCGGAAACTGGATTTGAACGTGGGTTGCGGCAGTTCGGCCAACTGCTGATCAAGATTGTGCTCGTCATCACTGTTGTGGTGTTTGCCATCAAGGTCGGCTGGCAGCAGCGACCGATCGCGGAATCGCTGCTGGTAACACTCGCGCTGGCAGTGGGTATGACTCCGCAATTGCTTCCTGCCATCACCAGCGTCGTGCTGTCGGCAGGTGCCAAGGCGATGGCCAAGCATCAGGTCATCGTCAAGCAGCTTCTATCGATTGAAAACCTCGGCAGCATGACCGTGCTTTGTTCGGATAAGACGGGGACGCTGACCGAGGGCGTGATTCACGTTCACGGAATGCTGGACGTCGCGGGGGGTGACAGTGATCGCGTTGCGCGGCTCGCGTTTCTGAATGCTTCATTTCAGAGTGGATTTACCAATCCGATCGACGGAGCCATCGTCGAACATTGTCCATTCGATGTCACGGGGATCGAAAAACTCGATGAAATCCCCTACGACTTCGTCCGCAAACGCCTCAGCGTCCGGGTGGAAGATAATGGGGTTCGCTACCTGATCACCAAGGGGGCTCTGGCAAACATTCTGGAGGTCTGCACGACAGCCGAAACCTCAGGGGGTGAACTGGTGAAACTCGAATCATTGCGAGATTCGATCCACTCCCGGTTCATCGAACAGAGCAACACCGGGTTGCGAGTGCTCGGCCTGGCGATTCGAACTGTGGAAGGGGAGGGGGTTGAGAAATCCGACGAACGCCAGATGACATTTGTCGGATTCCTGGTCTTTTCTGATCCTCCAAAGCCCGATGCCCGGCAGACTCTGGAAGAACTGCGCCAACTGGGTGTCGGACTGAAGATGATCACGGGTGACAACCGGGCGGTCGCAGCGACGATCAGCCGGGGAGTTGGCATCGTGTCACCTGTGATCGTGACGGGAACTGACCTACGAACTCTGAGCGGCGAGATGCTGCAGCAGCGAGTCCGCGAAGCAGATGTGTTTGCAGAAATTGAGCCGAATCAAAAAGAGCAGATTATCCGCGCGTTGCAGAAGACCGGGGCGGTCGTGGGATACCTCGGGGACGGTATCAACGATGCCTCAGCCTTACACGCTGCTGACGTCGGTATCTCGGTCGCGTCGGCTGTCGATGTTGCTCGCGAGGCGGCTCAGGTGGTTCTGTTAAAACAAGATCTGAGTGTTCTGGTACAGGGGGTTCGCGAGGGACGTCGTACGTTCTCTAACACGTTGAAATATGTCTTTTTTGCGATCGCGGCAAACTTTGGATACATGTTCAGCCTGGCAGTCGTATCAGTCATCCTTCCATTTGAGGCACTACTGGCCTCGCAGATTCTGCTGGTGAATCTGCTGTCCGATTTCCCGGCAATGGCACTGGCTACCGACAATGTCGACCCGGAACAGATTCAACGTCCGCGTCGATGGGACGTGAAGTTCATTCTGCGGTTCATGATGTCGTTCGGATTCGCGAGTTCGCTGTTTGACTTTATGACATTTGGAGCGATTCTGCTGGTGTTTGGCTGGCAGGATCACGACCTGTTTCGCACCGGCTGGTTCGTGGAATCGACGCTGACTGGATTGATGATCCTGCTGGTTGTTCGGACGCAGCGTCCGTTTCTGTTAAGTCGACCGGGCCTGCTGTTCCTGATCGCAGAATCACTGGTGGCGACGCTCGTCCTGGTCTTGCCATTTTCACCCCTGGGGCCGACGTTCGGGTTTGTTGTTCCTCCAGTCGGCTTGATCGGAATTGTGCTGGGAATCACGCTTCTGTACGGCTTGGGGATGGAAGTCATCAAGCGACTGTTCTATCGTTACGCCGGGAATGCCTGACGATCCAAGAAGGTCAGGTGCCACGAGTTCCTGGTCCGGTTGTTCAGGGAGCATTTCATGCTGGAGCAGAGCCTGTCGTTTCTACGCGGCATACTCGCTTTATTTTTTCGATCGCTGCGAATCGAAGCTCGTTCGTTCCGAATGCATCTGCTCTGGTTTCTGCTGATGCTTGTGATCTACATGTCTTTGTGGATGGCACAACTGTGGTCGCAGGCCTTTGGAGCTCCGGGGTTGCGGTTCTTTCAGTACGTCGCATACATGGATGCAGCGTTTATCACACTGCTGGGGCTGAGCTTCTTTTCGACGGCGATTTCTGAAGAGAAAGAGGAAGATACACTCGGCCTGATGACAATGGCCGGGATCGGTTCGCTGGGAATCCTGCTGGGGAAATCGACCAGTCGACTGTTTCAGGTCTTCCTGCTACTGGCAATT
>CAIWEX010000598.1 GCA_903911795.1 uncultured Schlesneria sp. | reverse complement strand
GTTCTGGAGCAAGTATGAATACGGAATCGGCTTCAACACCATTGCCACGACACGACGATCTGGTCGACGAGCGACTGGTCAGTTTGTACTTCGTCACGGCTCTGGCCTATCTGTTCATCTCGATGTTGGGTGGATTTCTGATGGCACTGCAACTGGTGCACATGAATCCGCTGCGCGGAATCGAACTGATGTCACCTGGCCGCTGGCGCATGATCCACACGAATGCCATCGCGTACGGCTGGCTGGCGAACGCGTTTCTCGGTGCGTTGCACTGGGCGGTTCCTCGCCTGACGCTGCGACCCGTCTTTCACAAAGGACTTTCGTATCTGATCTACGGGGCGTGGCAACTGGTGGTACTCAGTACCGCCGTTGGGATTCTGCTGGGTGAAGCTCAGGGACTGGAATGGGGTGAAACCCCCGTCTGGATCGACCCGGTCGCACAGCTCGGCCTACTGCTGGTCGCGATCAACTTCATGGCTCCCATCGTCAAGATGAAGGGGCCGATGTACGTCACCCTGTGGTACTTCATGGCTGCGTTTATCTGGACCTTCCTGACGTATGCGATGGGGAACTTTATTCCTCAATACTTCCTCTGCGGTTCCAGTGCCGGTGCGGTCGGGGGCCTGTTCATCCATGATCTGGTCGGTCTGTTCGTCACTCCGCTCGGATGGGGATTGATGTACTACTTCGTTCCGATCCTGCTCAAAAAGCCAATGTGGAGTCACGGATTGTCGCTGGTCGGCTTCTGGGGACTTGCTTTCTTCTATCCGCTGCAGGGGATCCACCACTTCCTGTACACGCCCATTCCGATGTTCCTGCAGCACGGTGCGATCGTTTCTACAATCGCGGTGGAAATGGTGGTGATGACCGTTGTGATCAACTTCTTCGTGACACTGCGAGGAACGGGTCGGGCCTTCTACGACAACATGCCGCTGCGATGGTTTTACACAGGAATGGTCTTCTATTTCCTGACCTGTCTGCAGTGTGCGTTTCAAACCACCTTGCCATTCCAGGCACTGATTCACTTCAGCGACTGGGTCGTCGGACATGCACACATGGTGATGTTCGGTGTCTTTTCGATGTGGTTGCAGGGGATCATGATTTACCTGTTCCCACGCCTGTTCAAGACAGAGTGGTACAGCAAGACGCTTTGTGAATATCACTACTGGCTGTCCGCCGTAGGACTGTTTGTGATGGCGGCCGACCTGATCCTGCTGGGGGTCTTTCAGGGCTTCTGGTGGGCTTCACTGGAAATGTGGGAAGTTTCGGTCGATGGATCGCAGCCATTCTGGATTCTGCGACTCGTTGCTGGCTTGTCGATGGTGGGCGGATTCCTGGCATTTGTTGTGAATATCTATCAGACGTGGCTGAAGTCGAAGTCTGTGAAGACCACAAGTGCAGCCTGACTGGAAATAAAGCGGTAACGACAGCGTTTCCGAATGTTCGTGATGACTGGATCAAATCATGTTTGAAAGTAAGTCGGGTGTCCTGCTGATCGCCGGCCTGTTCTTTTTCGGCCTGGCGTTCGTATCGAACGTTGTGGTGCCGGTCATCATGTACCGAGATCTGCCAGAAAAGACGGCTCTGGAAGTCGTGAATGGCAATCTGCGTTACCAGTTTGAAGACCTCGCCCGGCGTTATCCGGAAGAATTCAAGAAGGCGTTTGGTGAACCACCAGCCAGCGAAACCGAACAGCAGAAGTGGTGGAACGAAAAGTGTGCCGAAGCGCTCTTGGCCGGCCGCAAGATTTATGTCGGTGAAGGTTGCTGGCACTGCCACAGCCAGTTTGTTCGCCCTGTGTCCAACGAAGATAAACGCTGGGGGCCGGTTTCCGAATCGAAGGAATATCAGAATGAACTGCAGCGGCCAGTCATGTTCGGAACGCGACGTGTCGGACCAGACCTCAGTCGTGAAGGGGGACGCCGCTCCAACGATTGGCACGCCGTTCACTTCTTCGAACCAAAGCGGCTTTCCGACAAATCTCCGATGCCTGGGTATCCCTGGTTGTTTGACGGGTCACCCGACAAGCCAAACCGTCGGGGATTGGTGCTGATTGCCTATGTGCAATGGCTCGGTTCATGGCTGGAAAGCTACCCCTATTTCGAACAATATGAACAATCGCCACTCAAGGATATTCCCCTGGCGGAAACAAAGCCGGATGATGCTGCAGCGAAATGAGATTTTTAACACTCGCTGAAATGCGATTGTGTCCTGCTGATTGTCAGAGGAAAGGGGATTCACGATGTCCACTGCCGCAGTCCAGAAGAACCGCCGCCACCATCTGATCACCGCGCTGCTTGCACTGGCCGTTCTAACCCCCAGCTTGTACGGATTCGCAGGCAAGTTCATCGAGTTCATTCACATCTACCGTGGTGAATCCGACGGCGTCTTCGCAATTACTCCGATTCTGAATTACCTGCTGGCAAGCGTCGGGTTTTTCTGTCTGTTCTGCTGGGCCATGATGCAGGGGATGTTTCACAACGTTGAAGGTCCCAAGCAGGTGATGCTGGACAACGAAGCTCGCCTGGATCAGGCCTCGTAGCATCGGCCACGCCATGAACTGCGATTACTGCGGCCTGCCTGTTTCTGGCTGGATGTCGAGCGACGATACCGAGCCTCAATATTGCTGCTACGGTTGCCGATTTGCCGCCGAAGTTACTCAGTCGAAGGGAGAAGAAGGGGCCAATCGAACCCTGCTTCTAAAACTGGGGGCCGCCACATTCTGCACGATGAACGTTGTGGCGTTCACCATGGCGCTTTGGTCTCAGGATTTCTTCCCCGTCGATTCGCCAGACCGACTGGCTGCGCCGCTGGAGTCTCTTTTTCGGTATCTGGGGCTGATTTTTTCGCTACCAGTGCTGCTGTTACTCGGTCAGCCACTGCTGGAGAACGCCATCAGCGATTTGCGGCGAGGGATCGCGGCCAGTGATCTGCTGGTCTGTGTAGGAGTCCTTGCGGCCTATGGATTCTCAGCGGTCTCGGTTGCACGGGGGCACGGCGCCGTTTACTTCGAAGTCGGCTGCGTCGTCCTGGTCCTGATCACACTGGGACGATGGTTTGAAGCTCATGGCAAACAACAGGCAACGAGTGCTCTGTCGGAACTGGAAAAACTGCTGCCAGAGACAGCTCGAGTCGTCCGAGGTGATGTCGAATTACAACTGCCACTGGCCGATCTGCGCATCGGTGACATCGTCCGAATTCTGCCGGGGGAGCGAATTCCAGCCGATGGAGCGATCACCCATGGGACATCACACGTCGATCAACAACTGCTGACGGGGGAAAGCTGGCCCGTCGTAAAGCAATCGAACGATCAGGCCCTTGCGGGATCTCTGGCCCTCGACGGTGAGTTGAGAATCTGCGTGAGTGCTGATGCTGCACAAGGGGCGTTGTCGCGACTGCTGACAGCACTCCGTGAAGCTCGCACAGCGCGCGGTGGATATCAACGACTTGCCGACCGAATTGCCTCAGGCTTTCTGCCAGCGGTTTCGTTGGTCGCCATACTGGCGGGATCGTGGCATGCCTGGCAGTTTGGTTTGGAACGGGGTGTGATGACCGGTCTGTCAGTCGCGCTGATCGCCTGCCCCTGTGCATTAGGCCTGGCCACGCCGCTGGCCGTCTGGACAGCACTGGGGACCGCGGCTCGGCGGCAGGTGTTGTTTCGCAGCGGCGAAGCTCTCGAGCGACTGGCATCGGTTGCCGTGATCGCCTGGGACAAGACTGGAACAATCACGCGCGGCGATGCATCTGTCGTCGATCTCGTCACTGATCCGCTGTCCTCCGAAGACGAAGTTGTCAGCAAAGCGTCAGCGATTGCTCATTCATCGACGCACCCCTTCTCCCGTGCAATCATCTCGTACGCCAGTGATCCTTCATGCGAAATCGCAGGGGAAGTCCGGCAGATCGCAGGGCGCGGGCTCCTCATGAGCACTCCCGCTGGCGATACGATCTGCCTGGGGAATGCACGCTGGATGCACGAGCAACAATATGAATTCAGCCAGGCGATGCAGATTGCCTTGAATGATGGCTTACAGTCGGGGCTCGCGGTCGCTCTGGTCGGATGGGAAAGTCGAGTTCGCGGCCTGTTCCTGTTTGAAGAACAACTTCGTCCTGAAGCGGTATCAGTGATTGGCGAATTCCACGAACGGGGATTCGAACAGCAGTTGTTGACGGGAGACCATTTCCGACGAGCGGAACGATTGGTCGAGCAAATCACTTCGGGTGTTACCGAAACCCAGGCTCCTCTGCATTCCGCCAAGCCATTCCGTCTGCGTTATTCGGCCGAGCTTTTGCCCGATGACAAAGTTCACGAAGTCCGCCGCCTGCGATCGCGGGTTGGTCCCGTGGCCATGGTAGGTGATGGAGTCAACGATGCCCCCGCGCTGACTGCCAGTGACGTGGGAATCACCATGCGATCCGGCACAGACGTCTCTCGCGATGTTGCTGGCGTTTGCCTGCTGAACAACGATCTCAGTCGTCTTCCGTGGGCGATGGCATTCTCACGGCGTGCGGTGACCGTGATTCGCCAGAACTTGTTCTGGGCATTTGCCTACAATACTGCGGGCGTCGCTTTGGCGTGCACCGGATATTTGAACCCAACGCTGGCGGCTGTCATCATGGGGGGAAGCAGTCTGTTTGTGATTACGAATTCGCTACGCCTGACGCGATTCGGTGAAACGGCAGGTCTCAGTTCGAGTACAACTTTCGCCGCGAACGCAGCAACCAGTCCGACACCCCTGGAGACCGTGCGATGATGGAATTGCCGCTGGTCTTCTTGAGTGGTCTGCTGGGATCGTCGCACTGTATTGGAATGTGCGGCGGGTTTGCGTTATCGATTGGCATCGGGGCTCGCAACTGGCAACAGAACCTGGCTCGTCAGGGTCTGTTCACGGCGGGACGGATGTTTACATACTCGTTCGCAGGTGCACTCGCAGCGTTTGCAGGAGTCCGCTTGACTCGACAATTCGCCAGCTTGGGCGGGATCGATTTCCAGTCGATTCTATCGATTTTGGCAGGTCTGTTACTCGTCATCCAGGGAGCCTCGGTCCTCGGTTTTCGCTGGCCCTGGCGACAGATAAAGACCGGTGGCGGTGCCTGTGCGGCAGGAAAAATTTTCCGCACCTTCCTGACGGCGCCGGGGTGGAGTTCCGCGTTCCTGGCCGGGGTGCTGACAGGGTTTCTGCCGTGCGTCCTGGTCTATGCGAACCTCGCCCTGGCAGCCAGTTCCGGCACGGTGGCTCAAGGAGCATTATTGATGGCCGTCTTCGGAGCGGGAACAGGCCCCTTGATGATGTTGACGGGCTGCGGCGGGTCGCTGCTGTCTCACTCGGCCCGGCAATCGGCATTTCGGCTGGCTGCCGCCTGTGTGATCATTACCGGAGGCCTGTCGATCAGCCGCGGAATGGCATACTACGGCCATACACCAGGGGCGAACCAGCAGTGCCCGACGTGTCATCCGCAGTCTCAATGATGGGGGCTCTTTCGCGGGCTAGCTCGGTTGACCGTTTCGACTGTGCTGAAATCCATGAGCACAATGTGTCGCACACCTATGCGGACGAGAGATTTCACGACGAAACAACCCACACTGCCAATTCCCGTGATCCCGATTTGCAAGCGGGACATGTCAAATCGGGAACTGACTCGAGCATCACCAACGTGCTCATCTCTACCAGTGTCCTCGCATTTCGGAGGCGATACCGGGAACGAACCTTGGAGAATTCTCAGTCATCCGGGGTAAGCTGGAGAATCACACGCCCATTTGGACTGGCAACCTGATCTTTCCAAAACGAGAGAATTCCGTAAATTATTAAATTGTCGTCATATTTTTGGTGGAAAAATCAAGAATTCCTGATACAGATTCTCCACCGCTTCAGTGTCGCCATTCTTGCAGGAAGCCCCGGCGCGACGGAGTCCACCTGATGCGTTTCCCTGCCGTTTACCGGAGGCTTCCATGATTCACGACTTCGGGTTCGACCGACGTTCTCAATTAGTGCTTGAAGCATTCGACGGAGAGATTGTGCAACATCACGTAGAACAGGACGAGTTCTGCAGCTTGTTGTTAAGCCGCCGCACGTTGGAACGCTGCGACGATGTGTTACGTCATCGGTTTGGATTGTTCGATCCTCAATCCGGTGACCTGTTCGATATCGACGAGTCGGTGTTGTGCTCGCGTGGGTGATGCTAAGACTGGTCAGTTGGTCAGACGTATTCGAAGCTAAGATTTCTGGCCTTCCTTGG
>CAIWEX010000597.1 GCA_903911795.1 uncultured Schlesneria sp. | reverse complement strand
TTGTGGAAGACGGATCGAGTTGGCAGCTACGTTCGGAAGGATGACAGCGGCGCGTTCGTAGAGAATCCATCTCGACAAATTCCCTTTGATTCCCCTGCGCTCGAATCGGTCCCGTTACGAGTGACAGTCAAACTTTCACCGGGACAAACCGAGGTCGTGGTATCGCTCGCCTCGCGCGAATTGATGCCCGCGGGCGGCGGAAACATCGTTTGGCATCGCCCGCGATTCGAGGCGGCGGGCAAACCGCCGCTGCTGTTGCGGGACTACGCCGAGTTTGGTCCCGCTTTTGAGGTCGACTACCCTTCGGTCTTCGAAGGGAGCGCGAAGTATCTAGCCGCAGCGGTGAAAGCCATCGATCACGGCGCGTCACCGGAGGAGTTAGCGAAGCAAGACAGTCTCGACGCTGCGTTCCTGAAGTGTTGGGTCGAGGTACTGGCCCTCGAAACACTCATGAAGGACAAGACCATCAAAACGGTCCCTGCAGTGCCAATATCACTGCTGGAGGAACAGACTCGCAATGAGAAGAAGTCGATTAATGGGTGGCGCAAGAAAGGGTCTGATCTTCCGGTCGTGGTCACGAATTCGTCGGACACAGTGGAACAGATTCCTGGTCGAGTCTCACCGCATGCGGTCGTGGTTCATCCACTGCCGAAGGAATTCGTTGGTGTCACCTGGAAAAGCCCGCTGGCGGGCAGTGTGCGAGTCACAGTTCGAGTGACTCATGCGCATCCAAGTTGCGGCAACGGCGTCGCGTGGTGGCTCGAACACCGCCGGGCCGGTCAGGCGACAGTCCTAGGTGAGGGAGCCGTTGATCTTGGCAAAGAAGCGAAGCCCCCTGAAAAAATGCTCACGGTCGAGAAGGGTGATCTGGTCGTACTGGCGGTTGATGCACGAGACGGCAACCATGGCTGCGACCTGACTGAGATCGACTTGATCGTGAAAGCCGACGACAAACCGGAACGGATCTGGAATCTGGCTGCGGATGTCGCCGATAGCGTCCTCGCGGGAAACCCGCATGCCGATCAACACGGCAACGCGGACACCTGGAGTTTCGTCGGAGGGGCATCGAAAGTCGGCGGCGGCGCATTGGTTGATAAGTTGATTCCTGCAAACTCAGTACTGGGAGAATGGCGGCAGGCAGCGATCAACCCCGCTCGACAAGGTGACGCAACCAGGCTCGCCGCGCAGGTCGAAGCTCTGCTGTCTGGACCGAATCCAGCAAAGGCGAACGACTCCGACCGCGCACTCTATGACAAGCTGCTGGCGATCGACAGCCCGTTGCTCACGGGACTCGATATTCGCAAGCTCGCGAAACCGAGGCCGAATGCGCCGACTTATGGCCTTCCAAAGGATCGGTTCGGCGCTCGTTCGGGCGGCAAGCCGGTAGACGATTCGAGTCTCGTCGTCGCGGCTGATTCGGTGACCGACGTGCGGCTGCCGATCGCCTTGTTCGTCGGTCGCGAGTTTGTCGTGGATGGGCGACTCGACGACGTACCCGGCGAGCGAGTCGTTCAATTCCGCGTCCAAACATCTCCACCGGGTACGGACTCCGGTTGGGGCTCCGGCCCGGTCGTGGCATCCCCAGAAAGTGCGGCATTCAAACGGCTGATTCAGGGGAATGACGCATTCCGTCGCGTCTTCCCGCTGTTTCTGTGCTTCCCGCAGGTCATTCCCAACGACGAGGTTGTCTGCTTGAAGATGTTCCATCGCGAGGACGAGCCACTCATTCGGCTGTTCTTGGACGATGAGCAACAACGACGGCTCGAACGTCTCTGGAACGAGCACCACTTTATCAGCCGTCAGTCGGTCGCCGAACTGAACTACCTGCCGCTCTTCATGGGCTTCGTGACGCAGGACCAGCCGAAGGCGCTGTTCGATTTCTTCGAGGCACAGCGACCATCCTTCCAACAGCGGGCTGACGACTTGCTGAAACGGGAGGAATCATTTGCCACGCGGCAACTCGACAGCTTGCTTGAGTTCGCAGGTCGAGCGTACCGACGCCCGTTAAGTGAAAAAGATCGAGCCGGTCTACTCGCCCTGTACACGACGATTCGTGGGAAGGAGAAGACGCATGAAGAGGCGTTTCATCATCTGCTCGCCCGCGTATTGGTCTCCCCCGCGTTTCTGTTCCGCATTGAGCAGGCGCCTGCGGGGAAAGAGCCGCGCCCCGTCAATCACTTTGAACTCGCGACGCGCCTGAGTTACTTCCTGTGGTCAAGTTCCCCCGACGACGAACTGCGACGACTGGCTGCGGCGGGTCGGCTCGGCGAGCCACAGATCCTTGCCGAGCAAGTGCGGCGGATGCTCAAAGACGTCCGATTGCGATCGCTGGCCATCGAGTTTGGAACACAGTGGATTCACGTCCGCGGCTTCGACGAGTTCAAGGAGAAAAACGAAACGCTGTTCCCGACATTCAACGCCGACTTCCGCAAGGCCGTTTACGAGGAATCGATCCTGTTCTTTCAGGACCTTTTCCAAAACGACCGCGCCGTGATGCAGATTCTGGATGCTGACTACACGTTCCTCAACGAGCCGCTGGCAAAACACTATGGCATCCCAGGTGTCAGTGGTGCGCAATGGCGACGGGTCGATGGTGTGAAGAAATTTGGTCGCGGAGGGGTGCTGGGACTGGCCAGCGTGCAGGCTCGACAGGCGGGAGCATCGCGTTCGAGTCCCGTGCTTCGGGGCAATTGGGTTGTTGAAACACTGCTTGGCGAGAAGCTTCCCCGCCCGCCTGCCGACGTCCCGCGCCTCCCCGAAGAAGAAGGGACTGGTGGTCTGACGATGCGACAGCAGGTCGAGAAGCACGCGAAGTCGGCATCGTGTGCCGCCTGTCACGTCCGCATCGACCCGTTCGGATTCGCATTGGAGAAATACGATCCCATCGGCCGGCTGCGAGAAAAAGATCTTGGCGGGCTGGAGGTCGATGCAAAGGCAAAGCTTCGAGACGGCACTGAGTTCGAAGGAATCGACGGATTACGGACCTATCTGCTGACAAAGAAGAAGGACGTCGTCACGCGGCTGTTTTGTCGGCGGCTGCTGGGATATGCCCTCGGACGTGCAGTGACACTCTCGGACACGGCCCTGCTGGACGAAATGGTGGCCGAACTGAATAACAACGAAGGCCGCGTCTCAACCGTAGTGCTAAAAATTGTCGGAAGTTCACAGTTTCGAATGATACGTGGAAGTGAGTATTCGGAGTGAATATTCAACATCCTCGCGGGGATCAACTCGGCGTTAATCCAAATACTGCCTGACTGACAACTTGGCTGGAGATTCTTGATGAAAACCCGTTTGACAGAACCCGTTTCCCGTCGCGCATTCCTTCACGGCGTCGGCGTCACGATGGCTCTCCCCTGGCTGGAGTCCGTTCCGGTGTGGGGGGACGACAAACCAAACAACGCTTCGTCGGAGCCGCCGGTGCGGTTTGCCTGCCTGTTTTCGGGCAATGGGTTCCACAGCAAAGAGTGGTGGGCCAAAGGTGAGGGCAAGGAGATGGAACTCGGAAAGGTACTGGAATCGCTCCACCCGTTCCGTGAGAAGCTGTTGTTCCTGCGCGGGCTGTACAACGAAGAGGCGTTGATCGGCGGCATCCATAGTTGCCAGACCGGCAACCTTCTGACGGGAGCCCATCTGGCTCCCGGTGGCGCCATCCAGTCCGGGATCAGTTGCGATCAGGTTGTCGCGGAGGCCATGAAGTCCCAGACCAAGGTCCCCAGCCTCGCGCTGGGCTGTGAGCCTTCGATCGCCGCCATCCACGGCAACTACTCGATGATTTACAGTTCGCACATCTCGTGGAATTCATCGAGTACCCCGACGCCGCTCGAACTTTATCCCTCCCTCGCCTTCGACAGACTGTTCCGCGACCAGACGGGGAAGACCGACAAGAGCGTGCTCGACGCCGTGATCGAAGATACGCGAGGGCTGCGAAACACCGTGAGCAAGTCGGACCGCCAGCGGCTTGACGAGTACCTGTCATCGGTTCGCGAACTGGAAGTCCGCATCGATCAGGCGGGCAAAGCGGGCCGACTGCAAGGTTGGCGACCCACCCTGGAAAAGCCTGACATGCCGCGACCAGCCGACGGTATTCCGCAGGACATCGACCAGCACATGCGTCTGATGTGTGACATCCTGGTCCTCGCCTTCCGCACTGACACAACTCGTGTCTGCACGCTGAAGCTCAATAACGATCATTCGTCGTTGCGGTTTCCGAATCTCACGTCAGAGAGATCCCCCACACAGGGAATCGACTACATGATTCACCACCTGCTCTCGCACACCGACGGTGCCGATTGGCTGAAGGTCAATCAGTTCTTCGCCCAGCAACTGGCCTACATCGCCGGGAAGCTTGACGCGGTTCAGGAAGGCGATCGCACGCTGCTCGACAACAGCATGATCCTCTACATGTCGAGCATGATGACCGGCAACCACGAAAACAAACAGTTGCCTGTGGTGATGGTTGGCCGAGGGGGTGGTCAAATCAAAACCGGCCGAGTCCTCGACTATCTCGATAAACCAAACCGCAAGATGTGCAGCCTGTACCTCTCGCTGATGGACAAGGCCGGCGTACGCCTCGACAAATTCGGCGACTCAACGCAACGACTGACTGAGATCTAAATGATCGTTCACGATTATGGTTGTTGCGGTGGTGCCACTGCTTCGGAGTCCTCGGAGAAGCAGTGTCTTCGCGGCGACCTCCTCCTTGACCATCGAGCAAAATCGCGCACGGTCATTTAGCGTCACTCCCGCACAAGCGGGAATGACGTACGAATTCTGCTTGCCAACGCACGCCGTTTTCCACGGATTCGTGCTTACTTGCCGATCACACCAAGCGATTCAATCATTCTTTCCGGGCAGTTTTCCGGCCTTGATCAGATCGCCGTAGACTTTGCCTTCGGCGTTCTTTTCCGTGATGGACTTTTCCCAGGCATCCTTGAAAACCTTCATCGCGTCGTCGGTCTTCTTTTCCATGTCGGCCGCCTTGAAGTCTTTCGGCTTGAAGCGGTCGTGATAAACCTTGCCGAAGTCATTCAGGCCATGACCCTTGGCCTTCTTCTCTGCCCCCGGCTTATGGCAGACATCGCACTTCGTTTTCAAGCCTTCCACGGTCTCGATAAACGGCTTGTAGTCCTTGTCGTTCTTGTAACCGTCAACCAGGTACTTCGGCATCGATGGGAACGCCAACGCCTGGGCCGCGCCACATGCTGTCATGACGGCTGCTGCCAACGCCACTTTCAAATTCATTTGTCGACTCCTTTGACGTAAAGGACGGCCCGAATGAGCCGCCGGAAGTGGGGAGAGGCCTGCACGGCCATCCCCGATGCATGTGTTAAAACACGCTATTTCTGAGGCTCCGATTTTGATTCAGGCTCATTCGCCCATGGCGGAGGCCCAGGATCTTCGTCGCGCAGTCGCTTCTTCGCGAACGTGACGTGTACGGTCGCTTCGGCATTGTCTTCGTACAGCGTCTTGATGCTGGTCCAGATCGATTCCGCTTCGCTCAATTTTCCAGATTGTCGAGCGGTATCAGCATCACGCAGTCGCTTGTTCAGGAAACTCGCCAGCGATTCATTCCCGGTGGCTGCGATGATCTTGTCGATTTCGTCCTGACTGAGGCGCACGTAATTGATGTATTCATCTTTGGCCTTGAACAAGTCCACAATCGCGCCAAATTTTCGCTGGGCGGTAACATGGTCACCGAATGCCAGGTACTTTTCGGCGTTCAGGTACTGACGTTCGGCTTCGTTGGCGGGCGGCTGACGCTGTTTCACCCTGGCGCGCATCTGCGTCACGGTTTCTTTCTTGTCGACATCGACAATCATGGACTTCGCCTGTGACGAATGCCGGCCTGCGGGATAACGAGTCAGCAGTAACTTCAGATAGTCATCGCGAGCCTTGACATGATCCGACGTAGATTCCGACTTGATCAATCGTTCGGCCTCGATCATCAAACGGTCTTCACTCCAGGGCAGGAAGTGCCAGACGACAAAACCGAGGACAAGGCTTAAACAGAGCGCGAGGAACCAGGTTCGTTCGTAGATGGGACCTGTCTCTTTTTTCTTCTTCTTTTTCTTCTTGCCGAGTGCCGCTTTCAGTTCTTCAGGTGAACGCCCTCCTGAAACTGTTCCGGCGGATGTCGCCAAGGTCTCGGCTGCAATGCTGCGCTGCTGCTCGATCTTCTTGCGGACCTCGTCGATTTCAACCTGCAATGCCAGCGCATCATAGGGACGTTCGTTGGGGTCCTTTTCGAGCATGCGGAAAATCAGGTCTTCTACAAAGCTGGGACAGTTCGGAACCAGCGATGTAATCCGCGGAGGCTCTTCCTGCAGATGCATCATCAGCATCTCACCCTGATTCTCGCTGAGAAACGGAGTTTCACCCGAGATCATTTCGAACAGAACGCAGCCGAGGGCATACAGGTCGGTCTTCTTATCGACGGGTGGCTTGCCTCGGATCTGTTCGGGGGCCATGTACGCGTAGGTACCAACGGTCTTGCCAGCGGCAGTCAACGCGGTGGCCGTGGTATCGCGAGCAATCCCGAAGTCGGTCAACTTGATCTGGTTGGTCTTGGTGATCAGCAGGTTGGCAGGTTTCAGATCCCGGTGAACGATTCCCGCTTCGTGAGCGTGTTCCAGGGCCTTGGCGACCTGCATCGTGATATCGAGGGCCTCTTCCCAGGGGAGTTTTCCTTTGTCCTTCAGGTACTGTTCGACGGAGCCCCCTTCGATCAGTTCCATGGCATAGAAACGCTGGGCACCAAACCGTCCGCCGCCGTAATAGCGGACGATGTTCGGATGTTGAAGCTTTTTGAGAATGGAGATTTCGCGTTCGAAACGCTTCTGGAGTGCTTCCGAGTCCGAAACTTCCGGTGACAAGACCTTCAGCGCCACCGGCGCGCCGTTCTTGGTGTACGTGGCTCGATAAACGATCCCCATACCTCCGACGCCGATCCGGTCCCCTACCTCAAAGGGTCCGATCATCCGCTTGGTCATGCCACCCAATCCACATCTAGTTAAGGAAGTCCACACCCATGGACAAAGAGAGGCCCGAACATTTGTATTCTGAAAGGCTTGCGAAGGAAGTGCAATGCCGCACTGGCTGATCATGATTCGTTGATGCGATATTCTGATCGATGAAAAGGCGATCTGCAGACGAACTCCGGGAATAGTCCATTGATTGTCAAATCCCCGGTGGAATGGGATTACCACGAAGGGCACGAAGATCACGAAGGTGGAATTCGACAACGGCCCAACTGCTAGACTACGTGAAACTGACCAACATCAATACCGGCGTATCAACTTCAACAACATCAGTCGCAAAGATGGAATCAAGCATTTCGGTCACTGATTCCTTCGTGCTCTTCGCGCCCTTCGTGGTGAAAGAATGCCGTACAAGTCGGTCCGGATGTAATTCGTGCGTAAAGTTTGCATCTTGTGTTTTATAACTTACCAGTAATCTTGATCGCAGTGAGGATGTCCGCAGTTCTTGCCGATTGTGATGCCATGTGACGCCAATTTGCTGCAATTGAAGAATGACTTGCCGCTTCCGGCGCGGGATCATGTTGACGCAATTCTGATTCTGCACACAATCCTCAATGCTCGTTCAAGAGGGTTCTGGTGGCAGGCAGAATGGCTTTTTTCGGTCGTTCCGCCGTTCCCATTCCCCGTCTTGAACAAGTCGGTCGTGGCTTTGTCATTGCCAGCGTGGCAATTCATTTTTTACCCATGGATGGGCGCGTCAGCATGTCAGCGGCTGTGGGACGCAAACTGCAGGAGTACTCGCGCACGGCCGAACAGACGGCTCGTGACGCCCTTGTCGTTGACCATCTGTGGCTGGTTCGTCACATCATTGGCAAAGTCGCCGCACGGCTGCCTGCTGGTGTTGATGTCGAAAACCTGGAATCGGCCGGAGTCCTCGGTCTGGTCGAAGCATCACAGCGGTTTGATGCGACTCGCGGAGTCGATTTCAAGGCGTTTGCGGCACTCCGAATTCGCGGGGCAATCATTGATGAGGCTCGGCGGAATTGTCCGTTGCCTCAGGAAATGATGCGACGCGTCTCTCTCGTTTCCAAAGCCCACGAACGACTGCCGGCACCTGTTTCCGCAGAAGATCTGGCACGTGCCACCGGATTGACGGTTGATGAAGTCCTGGATGCACTGGTCGCCTTGCCGTTCATCCATGTCCGGTCGCTGGAACAACTGGAAACGGATCCGGACAAAGGTGAAGCGGCCATCGACAGTGCGATGGAACGTGAAGAACAGAAACAGCAACTTGCGAAAGGGATTGCCACTCTTCCAGAAAGGGAGCGTCTGGTAATCACCCTGTATTACATGGAGGATCTGCGCCTGAAAGAAATCG
>CAIWEX010000596.1 GCA_903911795.1 uncultured Schlesneria sp. | reverse complement strand
TCCTTCCTGCGCATGAAGACTCGCAGGTTGACAGGCAAATACGATCATGCCGGCCAGTAATCCCAGGTGGCAGAACTGCAGAGCACGTGAGTTACGGAAGGAAGAAAATGTCATGGGCAGGTTCTCCGAAAAACGAGAGGTCTCGTTGTCGTGGCCGGGATCGCATACAGGAGGGATCGCTGTTTATCTTAACAGACGTTGATGCGAGTTCCAACGTAGACGGACGAGACTCACAATCGTTCAGGGGAGTTCCTTCTGGGGTGGGGCACTCTTAAATCCGACGACGAGCGAACGACAGAGTGACGCCTTTTCGGTGGCTTGTTGAGCAATCGCGACTTGCTTCGAGACTGCATCGACTTTGCCTCGCTGTGCCAGCAGGGCCGCTGACAATCGATAGGCGTCTTCCCTCAAGACGGGGTCTGTCAGCTTGTTGACAAATGCCAGCGTCGCGTCGCTGTTCCCGTCGGCGGCGAGCGACGTCGCGACCGTCAACACGATTTCATCGCGAGGACTGTTTTCCGCAGGGAGTTTGGAAACAAATTCGGCAGCCTGAGCGGGATTCTGCTGGACCAGTTCACGAACAACGGCAATGTCCGGTCTGACAATTTGCGCACCACCAACAGCAGCTTGAATGACCTTTTCCGTTTCCGTGCCGCGGAATACCTCCATCAGTTCACCGATCAACGCCGTCCCCAGGAAATCATCGCGGCGACTGATATTCGATTCCGCACTGCGATCGTTAACGACTGACCAGACTTTTTCTTTCAATCCGACTTCAGCCAGCCGTGACATGGTCAATGCCTGCAGCACAAATCGGCGCTGGGCCGCACTTTTCAGGTCTGTCAGAACCTTGCGGTATCGGACTGCATTTTGACTCGCCTGATCATCGTTCTTCAGCGACATTTCACGCTTCAACATGTCACGCAAGCCCATCAGACCTAACTGCTCAGCCTGATTATGACGATCATTCACAGCCCCCCAGGCCGGTGCAAGACCTCGAGCAAAACCGAGGGACAAGTCGAGAGTCGCTTCGGCTTGTGCTTTCTGATCCGGCCAGAGCGTCAGGACATATGCGATCTCGGCAGCCGCAGTGGCAGCATGGACCAGTGGCGAATCAGCGGGCAACTTATAGTTGACTGTCGCCTTGATGGAAGGCATCTCGGGCTCCGCGGGAACGGCGACTTTCGCCAGTTCCGCGACAGCCAGTTTCAATGTCTCTGCCGCCCCGGGCAGATCTCCTGCGACATAGCGGCCACAGGAGGCACGCGCCCAGACGCGAGCCTTCAGTGCAGAGGATAATCCTTTAATCGCATCTTCGATTTCGGGAGTTGAATTTGCCGGGCCGGGTTTGGATTGGTTGAACGCGACCCCTTCAGCCCAGACTGCAAAGCATTCGCTTTTGCCTTCGTCATCCGCCTGAGCCTCGGACCAGGTCTTCGCCGCCGCGAGCTGGTTGTGAGCCACGAGTGCCCCTGTCGTGGCAGCGGCTTGCGGTCGAGTCCACGGGAGTACTGCCAGGGTTTTGGTGATGCGTGTCAATCGCCCGTCGGAAGCCACCTGGGTACGAGCCGCCAGTTGCCCATCATTCTCTGCGGACTGGTGGGATTGCAGAAGCTCTTGAGCTTCTTTCACACGACCTGCCGTGACCAGTGCTGCAGCCAGGCGACCTGCAACTTCCATCTGATGTCGACCAAACTTGGGCAACTTTCGCGCATCATCGAGTGCGACATCGAGGATTTTTCCGGCATTCGCCTTGTCAGTTTCCCAATTGAGCCAGAACAGCGCCACATTGGGCTCAATCCGATAGTACGGAACATTGGCCCCAACGACTTCCAGTTGTGACAGGTGCTCACTGGCAGTTTTCAGGTCACCCAGTCGAATGCAGGCTTCTGCAGCCAACTGGCGACAGACCGGCTTGCTGCGTTGCTTGGGTGGATTCATTAACGCGGCGTCGTTCAATTGCTTGACGACAGCGGCCAGCAATTCATCAGTCACCCCCCCCTTTTCTGGAGTCTTGACGTCAGTCGCTGGAACCTCTGCTTTAGTTTCCGTCGGCGATGCAGTCTTTGGGGGTGGCTTTGGATTCGACTGGGATAACAGCGCCTTGTCTTCTTCCGACATCACCGCTGGTTTCGGTTTTTGTGCCAGCAGTCCGGGAAGAAACACGGCAGCAGCGCCGACCACACCCACGACAGCGACGGTGACTCCACCCACCATCATGAGATTACTTTTCTGCTTGGGGGCTGGCGGGGGAGCCGTTTCAACCTTGGGAGCCGGCGCTTTGAATATTGGCACCATGCACTGTGTATTTGCACACTTCACGTCTTTGCCCACAGCCGTCGGTGCGATATATCCTTCGGTCTCACACATCGGACAGACGACCAGGACTGATCGCCCTTTTGACGGATTGGGCATCGCCTGAATCGCGGTTTTTGCTCCGGGCACTTCCGCTTCAAACGGGAAATCATCCGCCGGCCCCGGCTTTGCGCCCGCTGGACGCCCGGGTGCTCCCGGTTTCCCTGCTGTCGGCTTGGCCGCAGGCTTTTCGGCGACGACGGGTTTGCCAGGTGCGGGTTTCGCTGAAGCAGCAGGTTTCGGGGAGGGCTTTGCCCCTGGTTTTGCCTTCATGGAAGAACCACAAAACGGGCAATCATCCACATCATCATCAATGACGGACTGGCCGCACGACGGACAAACGGGAAAGTCCATGATCGGTAATTCCTCGCTGAGTCTTCTCAGTGGTTCGGTAGTTAGCTGGTGTAATCTTATTGCGGCGACTGTATCTTTGACGACTGCCGCAGTGGAAAGTTCCGAAGGTCGCTCAGGTTACGACGATTTGTAAGGTGATTCTAGCTCGGATTCTGTGTAACCCGAAGTGTGAACGAGGGAAATCCCGATGCGTCGCCAAATCTTTCGCGTAAGTGCATGCGGGGTCATTTCTTGCGAGATTCGATTCGCAATCGTTCAGGCTCGGTCTGTTCGAAAACGACCGGATCGTCCAGCCAGGTGCGTGGGGCGTGGTGGAAATCTATGAAGATTATGACGAGGAAGCAGGGCTTAGAATCAGTCCCGATTCGGTTTTCGGTTCATGGCCTGCCATAAGGCTTCGCCTTCCACTTCGACATTCCAGGGAATGTAAGCGGCGATCGTGTCGATTCCTTCACGCAACGTCATTGTGCGGCGCAGCGCCTTGTTCAATTCCTGCAGTCTCGATTCCAGTTCGCGCTGCTCGTTCAATCGGTCGACCCGTTCCTGCCGCGCTTCGTCCTTATCCAGTTTTCGCTGCTGGTCCGTGTCACGACGACGCTGGACAAGATCCTGCTGTTTGGATCGCAGGTCCGCCAATTCCGTTTCAATTTTCTTGAGATCCTCGCGAACCTTGGTCAGCTGGGAAATCCGATTGGCCCGATCTGTCGGTCGTTCATCCAGCATGAAACTGACGGTTCCGTTTTGTCGAATCAATTGTGTAGAGCTACCGTCACCGGCGATGTAATAGTGTTCGGGCAGGGCTCTTCTGGCGACGTTTGGTTTGGGGTTCGCCAATTGAGTCCGTTTGTCCTGGAGTTGCTTGATGTACGACTGCATGTTCCTCATTTGCGTCCCGACATTCAGGGCCTCTTTCAGGACCTGACTGACCGTTTCGATATGCGTCCGATGTCCTCGAGTCAGTTCATTCGAAGCATCCCGCATTTCGTCTTTCAGCACATCGATTTGCGTCTGTAATTCCGATTGACGCAGTTGATGATCGGCATGAATCTGGTCTGCAGGGCGGGTTGTCAATCGCAACAACTCGGACTGGCGACTGGCAACCTGGTCGCGTCCACGTTCACACGCTTCGCGCAGGTCATCCGGCAATCGCTTCATGATGTTGAGGGCGGTCAATTGTACCGTTTCATCGAGTTCCTCAATCTTGCCGGGGCCCGACAAATATCCCAGGGCACGGCCGATTGATGTCGCTGCCTGTTCCCTCTGCCGGGCTTTCGGATAGTCGTCCGGGGCTGCTGCCAGCAACCGGGCAATATGTTGCAGTTGATCCAGACCCCGTCGTTCTTCGTGACTCAAAAATCGTCCCCAGGCAACGGCAAGCGCAGCCGGTAGAAACGGTTCCTCATCCAACCGAGCGGCTCGTTGGAACATTTCGATCGCTTCGCTGAATTCTCCATGCTTCCAAAGGGTCAGGCCGAAGGCGTAGTCCAGACGAGGGTCTTCCCCAAACTGCTCATTCGCAATCGCATAATCTTTACGAGCCAGTTCCAGCGAGAGATCGGACGGTCGCGTATGTGCAATCGCCTTGAGCAGCCGATTACGGCTTCCCGCGTAGATCATGCGTGGTTTGGATGTCTCCGCGACGCCCCAACGGACGGGATATTCAAAGTCCTGCCACGACATGCTGACCAGTTGAGCAGCAGCGTCCAGCAGTTCTTCGGTGGAGTCGACAGGTGCGGCAGGCGGCCGCGAATTCATTTCCGGGGTCGCGGTCGCAGTCTCGACAGGAAGACTGACAGGGAGTTCCGTTCCCCGCGCAGGATCGGGTGCGCCATCTTTGGAGGGATCTGGATCGAGGTCTTTCGGTGGATCAATGGACGTGGCGTTGTTGGATGCGGGAGACTTTCGTCGCGGAGGCGAGATCTGGGCATCAGCCGCAAGAGATCCCGAATACGTTGAGCGAATCGGATTGGCGCTGGAACTGCTGCTGGTCGCAACAACCGGCTCAGCCGCGGCCTGCGGTGTCAGCTTGCGAACCCTGGACCAGCGGCGCGCGGTCGACATCACATCCAGCCCGATCGATTGCCCGATCGCGACAACGATCAATCCCACGGTTCCGACAACCACCAGTGCAATCAGCATCCGCTCCCAGAGACTTCGCGAAACGGGAGCCGCGCTCGACGTTTCGTCTGAAGTGTCATTGGGTGTCGGCACGCTGCTCATGACGGCAAATCCGGGGTGAATTTCGAAGGCCCATGCAATCATGGCCGAGCAAATCGGTTTCGTCCACAAGAATCTGAGCTGATTTGTCTACGAATTTCACTCCCGTTAATCAACAGCGATTTCCCGTCGATTCTCAAGACGACCCGTCATGTCGACAATTCAATTTTACGTAAAAAACTTCGCGAAGTCCTTTTTCGCAGAAGCGACCCCCGCCACGACTATGCGAGTGTCGTTCGTTGGTGACAGCATCTTGCAACCCTTGGAAACCAGCATCTCGGCATGCTGCGGATTGAACGCCACTGCTGCCCATTGCTTGCCTGTGTTGCGACAAGCGGCCGACACCTTGTCGATCGCCGCCAGGCATTTCTCATCGAAGAATTGTCCGGTCACTCCCAAACTCTGGCTCAGATCCGCCGGGCCTACGAACAAAGCGTCAACCCCGTCGATCGCGGCGATCGCTTCACATTCTTCGACGGACTGCAGGGTTTCGATCTGGATTGCCACAAACGTCTCTTCGTTGGCACGTCGAGTGAACTCTGCGGCGGGTACCGTTGTAAACCGGGCGTCCCAGCCCCCCGTATTCAGTCCGCGGTAACCGCGAGGTGCGAACTTGGACCACTTCACAAACTCTTCGGCCTGTGCCGCAGTAAAAATCTGCGCCGCCATGATTCCACTTGAACCCGCTTCAAAACAGCGAGTCACCGTGGCGTAGTCAGTGGGAGCAACCCGGCAGAATGTGTCCAGATTATGATTTCGGGCAACCGCAGTTGCGATCTCCAGGTCCTGCGTCGACATCCCGACGTGTTCCATGTCAAACCACAAGCCCTGGAACCCGCCGCTGACCCCGATAATGTTGACCAAATTGTGATGCCAGACGCGACCAATGCCGCAAATCATCACCAGTTCACCGGCGGCCAGACGCTGCTTGATGGTCCGCATGAAGGACTCCTGTCAGGAATTACGTGGGTTTCAGTGGAGGAGGGACAAGCGCCATAGGTATCATATTTGGCGGAAAGTTTGTATCTCACCCCGGTTGCAGATTGTTCAGGGTGTACGTCGGATTCAGATCTAGTCAGGATAACTCAAAAGAGACGCGTGCCGGGTTGTCTCGAGCTTCAATCGAGTTGGGAACGCGTTCAGGTAAAATTCAGGAATGCGGCGTTCACTGGTGTCGTAACGACGGTTCGGATGGGAAGGCAGTTCCCGGGAGAAATTGCATGGCGACGGTTCTTGTCGTCGACGATTCGCCGATAGATCGCCAACTGGTGGGTGGCCTGTTGAAACAGGAAACCGACTGGATCGTCGATTTTGCCGAGAACGGTACGCTCGCACTCGAACAGATCCGTAAAGCTTCTCCCGATCTGGTTGTGACCGACATGAACATGCCCGGCCTGAACGGGCTGGAACTGGTCGCCGCGATCCGCAAAGGGTTCATCCATGTCCCCGTCATCCTGATGACCGGCAAAGGGAGCGAAGAAATCGCGGTGGAGGCCCTGCATGCGGGGGCGTCGAGTTACGTTCCCAAGCGAGCTCTCGCCACGTCGCTGGTCGAAATCTCACGCCGAGTCCTGGCGGCGTTTCAGGAGGATCGCCATCGGAACGAGTTGCTGAAGCGGATCGAAACACGAGTCGAATCGTTCCAGATCGAAAACGATGTCAGTCTGCTGCTGTCGCTCTCACGCCATCTTCAACAGATGCTGGGCGATTCGTGGAGCATTGATCGCACCGACCGATTGAGATCCGGAACCGCGTTCGAAGAAGCTCTGCTGAATGCTCTCTACCACGGTAACCTGGAAGTCAGCTCTGACCTGAAGGAAGTCGATCACACGGCTTTCTATAAGCTGGTGGAAGAACGCCGCTCGGCATCACCCTGGCGCGAACGTCGGATCCATGTCAATGTGCGACTGACCCCCAGGGATGTCGAAGTCGTGATTCGCGACGAAGGCCCCGGCTTCGACCCTGCCAAACTGCCCGACCCGACCGATCCTGAAAACCTGGACCGTCCCTGCGGCCGTGGCGTCATGCTGATGCGAGCCTTTATGGACGAAGTCCTGTACAACGAACACGGCAACGAAGTCACTCTTCGCAGACAACGGATTCGGAAATAAACACGGATACACAGCACCAGATTCACCCTCTGTTTTTCATTCCATGCACGATGAAGACGACTCACTGATGCTGCAACTGCAAGAGGGCCACCAGGCCGCTTTTGAGCAGCTCGTTCGTCGACACCAGAATCCATTGATCGGGTTCTTTCATCGTCAATTGCGAGACTGGCAACTGGCCGAAGACCTGACGCAAGAGACCCTGTTGCGAGTCCACTCAACCGCCTGGGACTACCTGCCACGCGGGACATTCAAGGCGTGGATGTATCGGATCGCCCGTAATCTGTTGATCGACACCACGCGCCGCCGGGCTCATGACTGTCTCGTTCGAGCCGTCAGGGGGCGTCCGAATGGCGACGACTCGGAAGAAGTCATCGCCCGGCTGTCGGACGAGCTACCACTGCCCGACGAACAGATCGACCGCCATGATTTTGCCCGCACGGTGGACGACCTGCTGCCCCATATCCCTGAAGACCAGCGGTTGACCTTCATTCTGCACGTGTTTGCCGGATTGAGTCTTCCAGAAGTGGCCGAGGCGATGGAATCCAACTTGCCCACAACGAAAAGTCGCCTGCGACTGGCCCGGGAAAAGCTGCGGGAAAAGCTGGCCGCCCGCGGTATCGTCGACCCGAGTATCGCAGGATGAAGATGCCTATAATGACCTGGACCCGAATATTGAATGATCTCTCAGGCCCGTTTCGTGCTGCGACGAC
>CAIWEX010000595.1 GCA_903911795.1 uncultured Schlesneria sp. | reverse complement strand
CCGATCGATAAGTCGTTCGCATTGATGCTCAACGGGATGCGGCGAATCCGGGCCGCGGACTATGAGCACGCGCTGAATGACTTTGAAGAAGTGCTGAATTTTGAGCCCGAATACTATCTCGCCCGACTGTTTCATTCGATCTGTTTTCTGAAGATGAAGCGGCCGTGCGAGGCAGAAGTCGGCCTGACCGCCTGTATCGCTCAACGGCCTCGTGTTTACTGGAACCACTTCTTCCGGAGCCATGCGTATCTTGAGCAGGGAGAAAGCCGGTTCGCAGTCCACGATTTGAAAAAGGTTCTGGAACTGAATCCGCCGAATGTGGTAAGATCTGCGGCAGAATCACTTCTCACGGCAGTCCAGCCGAAAATGACTCGTTCTGACGACATGCCATCTGTCGATAACTAGAAACATTCATGTCTCCAATTCGATTTATTCCCTGTCATCATCGTGCATCACTATCCCTCGGAAAACGATTGGGACGGGGAAGGCGCGGCTTGACTGTGATCGAATTGCTGGTCGTCATTGCGATCATCGCAGTGTTGATTTCGCTCATTTTGCCAGCCGTTCAGCAGTCGCGCGAGTCTGCTCGGAATCTGCAATGTCGCAATAATCTGCGAAATCTGGGATTGGCCTGCCTGACGTTTCATGAATTCAATTTGTACTACCCCCGTAATACGGTCCGTCCGCGCGGTACCACTCCGGTTGATGGTGAACCTCCGGGTAATTTGTGGAATTGGCACTCAGGGACGTACGAAAGCTGGCATCGGCAGATCATGTCGTACATCGAGCAACCCAATGTTCGGGTTCAGGATGCTGTTCCGTTGATTGGTTGTCCCGCCGACCCGCGCGGAGCCAATTACACAGTTCCCGGATATGGATTCACGTGGTATGTCGGTGTCTTTTCGAATCCAAGTAACATGAACAATGGGATCATCATTGATGATTCCGATATGAAGCAGAAGATGACGATCAACGCATCGTACGTCACCGATGGAACCAGCAACACGATTCTGCTGGCGGAGCGTCCTCCGTCTGCGGATGGCCACTTCGGATGGTGGGATTCGCGGTGTTGTACTGAGGACAATATTTCGGCGGCACGTGGCGACAACAAGCTGTTCAGTTCAGGGAAGAACGGCAAATGTGCGAATCCCGCTCCGTATCAATTTGGACGGGTTGACGACAATTGTGCGTTTAATTCCCTGTGGTCGAATCACCAGTACGGTGGCAATTTCTGCATGGCCGATGGAAGTGTCCGGACGATTTCGTACCAGGCTGGCAACCAGCCGGTTGGCTCCACGACTCTGCTGGAAGCGATGGCTTCGCGAGCCGGAAGCGAAGTCTTTGACTCAGGAAACTGAGTCTTGGTTGTGACGCTCGGCAAACCTCCCTAGAATCGTAGCATTCCTGCGGGGGCTGGCCACTGGCATCCCGCGTCTGTTGCCCAGGCTGATTTGCGTCGCCACTCTGGAAAGTAATCGGCATGCTGCCCCGTCGTGAATTGTTTCCTCATGTGATTGAAATGAACTACCAGGCCCGGCAGCGGCTGGGGTGTTCGGTCTATCTCGTTCATGATGCCAACGAATGGATGCTGATTGACATCGGCTTCGAGGACACCGTTGAAGAGATCATTGATATGATCCGGCAGATGAACTTTTCACTGGCGGATTGCAAATATCTTGTCGCGACGCATGCCGATGTCGATCACATTCAAGGCCTGAAACGGGCCAAGGAATTGCTGCCTCAAGCGGTCACTGTCGGACATCCGGAATGCCGCCGGTTGCTGGCCGAAGGTGATCGGATTGTCACCTATGCAGAAATCGCCGCCCAGAAGATCTCGATCAATCTTCCGCTCATTACGATTGAAAAGACGATTGATGAAGGAGACGTGCTGGAGATCGGGGGATTAAAAGTCGACGTCTGGAATACGCCCGGCCACACTCCTAGTCAACTCGCTTTCCGGCTGGGAAAGCTGTTGTTTTCGGGCGACAACATTTACCGAGACGGATGTGTTGGCAACATTGACGCACATCACGGGTCCGACCTGCCAGCCTTCGTCGCATCTCTGGAACGAATTCGCGACGCCGACGTGGATTGGCTGCTCCCCAGTCACGGTCCCGTTTTCCGCAAGAATTTGCCTCAGCTGCAAAAGACAATCGATCGCCTGAACGAATATCAGCACATGGCTGACTTCGGTACGTGTGCCGTCGACTGGCCACTGCTGGAAGCGTGGGAAGACGAACTCGTAAAGGGCTTTGATCCGGAGACGGCAAAATAAGGCCGCTCAGTACGATGTCGAAGGAATGACACGTATTTCAGAACGTAGTTTCCCCGCACCTCGGGGGGGCAAACGTAGGGGAGGAAGTCTGGTAAATGATTGGGCATGTCCGCAGGCGCGTCGGCCGATTTGGCATCGGTCCCGACGCCATGTTCCTCAAAGCTCGCTCCGAGCGCCGTCCCACCAATGACCTACTTCTTGGGATAGGTGATCTTCGTTACGCCAATGGTTCCGTTGAACTTGAACGGTGCCTGGTTGAAATAATCGAGGGAGACCGGGGAATCCAAGTCCGCACCGATGTCAAAAGTCGCATTCGAGGTGAAGTGCAGGGTCATGGCGGTCGGCACGCGTCCTTGTGCCACGTCTTTGCCATTCACCTTGAGCGTGATGTCCATCGGCCCCCCGATTTTGGCTGCTAATTTGGATTCGACTTCAATCTTCACCTTGCCGGTCGGCAACTTGTCTTTGGACTTGAGCTTGGTACGCTGAATCTCGAACAAGTTGAACTCGTAGCACAGGTAGCCGTCTTTCACGTAGCAGGTGATGCCGCCGGAAAATCCAGCCAGCGCATAGAGCACTCCGTTTGCATTTTCAGGAACGTCCACCTCCATGCTCACCAGGCTGTCTTGCTTGCCGAGCTTGGGCGCAGCGGACTCCGGCATCCGGGTGATCGGGTGATCGGGGCGTCGAAGGTCCATTCCGTGAGAGTGGATGCAGGCGCATCCTCGGGATGGAACATGGCGGTGGACCACAGGCCGCCACCAATCGGCAGGTTCTTGTTCTTCGTGGATTCGACCAGGAAGAGCAGTTTCAGCTCTTCAAGTTTCTTCGGGTTCGCGGCCGCGAGATCGTTCGCCTGGCTCCAGTCTTCATTCAGGTCATAAAGCTCCCATTTGTCCGTTAGCGGCGACCATTCCTTGATCCCTTTTGGCAGGCCGCCTACCCACGGTTCACGCGGGCCGGGCGCGCTTGCGAACCAACCGTCATGGTAAATCCCGCGGCTGGCCATGATGTCGAAGAACTGCGTCTTCCGCATGCCGGGCGCTTTGGCATCGCCGAACGCGTAGGCCATACTGATGCCGTCGATCGAATCCTGCTCGAACCCGTTTACCACCTTTGGTGGCGTGATCTTAGTCAGTTCATAGATCGTTGGCACGATATCAATGACGTGGTGGAACTGCGGTCGCGCTGTCGAGTCTGCTTTGATACGTTTTGGCCACGAGACGGCCATCGGCTGGCGAGTGCCGCCAAAATGGGCACCGACGAGCTTGGTCGATTTGTACGGAGTGCTGCCAGCCCAAGCCCAGCCAGCGTGATACATGTTGTCGGTCTTCGGGCCGCCCAGCGCGTCAAGCCCACCGAGTTCCTCCAGCGCCTCAAGGTGCTGCGAAATCTTGGTCGGAATTCCATTCTGAGCGAGTTGCTCGCTGATCGTGCCGTAGAGGCCTTCAGCCGAAGAACCGTTGTCGCCCCAAACGTAGAAAATGAGCGTGTTATCGAGTTTTCCCTGGCGTTCGATTTCATTAATCACACGGCCAGCATTGTAGTCAGCGTGCTCGGTGAAACCGGCAAAAACTTCCATCAGGCGACGCTGGAAGGGCTTTTCCCCTTCAGGAATTGAATCCCACGAAGCCATCGACTTGGGGCGCGGAGTGAGTTGCGCGGTCTCTGGAATCCAGCCCTTGACCTTGGCCCTCGCGAAGACGCGTTCTCGATACTTGTCCCAGCCGTCGTCGAACTTCCCCTTGTACTTATCAGCCCACTCCTTCATCACTTGATGGGGACCGTGCGATGCACCAGGTGCCCAATACATGAAGAACGGCTTGTCGGGTGCGTACGCCTTTTGCTCCCTCAGCCAGGTGATCGCATCCTGAGCAATGTCGTCGGTGAGGTGATAACCTTTGGGGAGATGCTCTGTGACCGGAGATGTGTTACGGGTCAGCGTAGGCTCATACTGCGAAGCCTCGCCCGCGAGGAAGCCGTAGAAATACTCGAATCCATAGCCAGTGGGCCAATAATCGAACGGTCCTTTGGATGTGATCTGCTCTTCCGGCGTGTTGTGCCATTTCCCCCAGGCCCCCGTATTGTAGCCGTAGTTCTTGAGCACTTCGGCGACCGTGGCCGAGGACTTCGGGATCGTACCACTGAAACCATCGAAATCATTGGCGATTGCCGCGATCTGACCATTGCCGACACGGGTGTGATTGCGACCAGTGAGCAGCGATGCCCGGGTGGGTGAACACATGGCCGTGGAATGAAAGCGATTGAATGAGACACCCAACTTCGCGACGCGATCGAGCGTCGGGGTATTGATCTCGCCGCCGTAGGTTGAGGGAGTACCTGGCCCAAGATCGTCCATAAGGATGACGAGGATGTTTGGCGCATCTTCGGCCAGGCGTTTCGGCTCGACGCGTTTCTTGTAGGTGGAATCCTGAATCGTCAGCCCGGGAGTGGAGCCGGATGGCGTGGGTGGGAATGGCAGAATCTCTTGTGCATCTGCCCTTAGCGCGAAGGCATATCCCAGCGCGAGGCTGAGAACTGCTAATACTGAGTTGATTCTCATGACGCGAGTTCTTCCGTATGGACAATCGGTTAATTGTTAGGCTTGAGTTTCAGGATCTGCGACTGGATCCCTTCGAGCGTCTTCGCCATCTGTGCACTCAGGCCAACCTGGCGGATCGGAAAATCACGAAAGGTCATCAGATGTTTCTCCGCAATGCGGACGATGGGCGTGAGGACCCATGTCTTGTGTTCCGCATACTGGCGATTCACGTCGCCGGTTTGACGCTCGAAGGGGTCCATGCGGAGGTTGGTGATCATCGGTCGACCAAGGCCGATCAATGGGTCGTCCCAGTGCCCGCCTTCCTTCATCGAGAACGTGACTTTGAACGATTCGTAGCGGATAGCCGTCAGCACGGTCTCATCGTAGTAGAAAACGAACTTGCGAGCTGATTTGTCGCTTTTGCCGGTAAAGAGGGCTGTCTGGTCAT
>CAIWEX010000594.1 GCA_903911795.1 uncultured Schlesneria sp. | reverse complement strand
TCGATCGATGTACCCGGGAGTGGAAGCTGTCTATCGACGCTTTAAGGACGATGCGATCTTTCTGGGAATCTATGTGCGAGAGGCCCATCCCACGGACGGCTGGAAGATGGAATCGAACACCAAAGTCGGCGTCGCAGTGACACAACCGAAGACATATGCCGAACGAATTGCAGTGGCAGAACAATGCCATCAATTGCTCAAGCCAACAATTCCACTGCTGGTGGACGACATCGAAGATTCGACCGGCAACGCGTACAGCGGCATGCCCGCACGGCTGTATGTCATCGATACCAAGGGGAACGTGGCCTACAAAGGTGGCCGCGGTCCGTTCGGATTCAAAGCCGGTGAAATGGAACAGGCCCTGATCATGACTTTGATGGAAGCGAAAGTGGCACCAGCCGGTTCCGCAAAATAGTTTTGAAAACTGGAACAGTGTTTTTCATCGAGAGCCGTACCACCAATTGAAAATGCCGGCGGAGATCAGGGCTTTTCAGGATGCCGGTATATTGCCTGCACCGTCGTACGATGCAGGTTGGCAGTGCGAACCGTCTGCGGGACCTCCGTTTCAATTCACTCTGCGACGGGATTGCTTAACAGATACGTCACGACGTCGCGTAACTCATCTGTCGTCTTTACGATCCCGTGTGGCATCGCCGAGACGTCGCCGAGTTTTCTTTCTTCGATTTGCGACTTGAGGATCGTGATCCGCTTTGTATCCGCCTGAAGAACCTCCAGCTTTTCGGCGGTTTCTACCACGACCAATCCAGTAACGATTTTCCCATCGACTGTCGCAATGATCGACGATTTGAAGACGGGCGAGATGACTTTGTTGGGGGCGAGGACTGATTCCACCAGATATGGGACGGTGAATCGCTTGCCGGCATCCGCCAGGCTTGGCCCACCGCCACCTGCTTGTGACGCTGTCGCTGCATGACACTTGGCACAGCCAAGTGACTCTGCTGCAAACAGTTTCTTTCCGCGTGCGACGTCACCCTGCCTGACTGCGGTTCCCCAATCAACTTCGAGGAACTTCGGATCAACGGCCTGAGTGCCTGTTCCGGCGGATTTCAGTCGGTCGGCCAGAGACAATCCGTCCGGCTTTTCGGGAATCGTCAGCCTGACGTCCCCGAGATGCCGGTAGTGGAAGTACTGGCCTCCGAGACCTTTTCGCATCTGAACGCGGACCAGAATATCGTTGCTGCCGGGTTGCAGGTTGAGTGACACGACGTCGTCCAACTGGATCAATGGCCTGACGACATCATTTTCGAAGACGAGTTTCCCGTTTTGCCAGATTTTGACACCGTCTTCACTTCCAACCAGCAATTGCATGCGCTGCGCCGTCGGAACGTCGAATCGAAAGAATGAATAGACCGACGAATTCGGCGACGGCCCGAACAAAGTGTGGAAGTCGTATAACGGTCGATCAGGGCTAGTCGTCTTCGTCAGTTTCCATTCAAACGATTTTCTCGCGATATCGTACTTGGCCGACAGGTCAATCGGCGCTGTTTCGATGGGATGTACGGAACCGAAGCCATTAGCGTCGGGGATCGGTCCGAGCATCCAGACAGATGGTTTCAGGTGTTCGAGTTTACCGAGATTTAGCCGCTTGTCCTGCACATCTGTCAGAACGGAGAGCACCTTGGGTTCGCTGCGAGGATCGTTAAGCAGCGACAGAAAATGTGCAGCCTGTAATCGGATCTTGTCATCGGTGTCGTCCAGTCGCTCGATCAATAGTGCGAACAACGCTTCCTGTTCGTCAGAATGTTTGACAGCTTTCCAGTGTTCGGCGACCGAGTAATTTCCGACGCGTCCGAGTTTACGAAGGTCGATCGGTCCTTTTTCGTCTGCAAACAGAATGATGTTGGCCTCTTCCTTCTGCTGCGGTGCCAGAGGTGCGTCCTCTGGAAGCGATGCGTCGACCGGTGGAATGGTCAATCGGAAACCGGCTAGCAGGACGCCCCACATTCGAATTTCGACGATTGGATCCCGGCACGATTTCTTCGTGAGGTTGGGCATCGAGTATTTCGCCCCCTTGATCAGGATCGGCAAGACTTCGTGATCCCCCTTCGCTGGGAGCTTCTTGAGTTCCACGCGAAGTTCTTTCATGAAGGCGTCGACGTCGGATTCGATTGATTGAGCGATCTCCCGTTCAGAATTGGGGAAGCGCAGTCCATTCCATTGAATCGAATTCGCGACGGGGCTCTGCGGTTGTTCCACACGTCTTCGCAACTCTTCCTGGTAGCATGCCGTTCGAATTGAAAGAGGTTCTGCCAACGGCACATTGGCTAACTCTTGAGACGTCAATTTCGTCATGTCATGCGATTTGAACGGCATCAAATCTGTGTCGTCTTTGCGTGTGATGACGGCCAGGTCACTGCGATAAGTTGGCGAGCCTTCGTTCTGAGCCATGTAGCAGAGCGTGACGAAGACCCGCCCACCTCGACCGACACAGACGCCGACAGGTCTCGCCTGATCGCGCCCTTCCAGCAGGACATGCTCTTTCGCCGTAAATGTTTTTCCTTTTTGTTCCAGCGGGAAGTAGGTGATCTGTCGTCGACACCAGCGAGCGACCATCAGCGAATTGTCGTACTTGGGGGGCAGGTAGCTATCGCCGTAATAGGTCTGCAAGACGGGGACGGCCCGTCCCATTTCTTCGTTCACGGTCGGCATCAGGTCAGCGCGGTCGGGTGTCTTACTCTTCAGCCAGCCTCGCGGCCAACTGAAATAGGCATCTTCGGTGACGTGCAGAAGTCGCCCTGGAGCGTACATTGATGGCAACCCTTCATGGTCATTGTCGTTCGTGAACAGGTTCCAGTTCTTGTCGAAACAGAGTCCGCACGAGTTTCTCAGGCCTCGCGCGAAGCTTTGCAGTTTTGTCCCATCCGGCCGAATTCGAAAGACAGCACCGACGCCGTTGTAGGGAACCGCTGCCCACTTCGTTTCACCGACTTGAATGATCTTCTCGGCGCTGATGTTTTTCGCGTTCTCATTCGATGCTGGTGATGGCTTGAAGAACATCGTCCAGTGTCCCCAGTGGTCTGGGCGGCTGAAATCTCCGTAGTACCAGAGGGGATCCCCCATCGACACATACAAGTCACCTTCAGGTCCCCAGGCACAGGCATGGAAGCATTGATGCACATGGCCATTGGGGACACCCCACAACAATCGTTCGATCGTCAGCCCCTGCCGCTTTACACGAGCACCGGGCAGTCGATAGACAGCACTGACAGTGACCACGTAAAGGTCGTCACCCAGGATTTCGATATCATTGACCCACGAGTGTTCGGGGAATTCAAACAGAAGACGACGGGGCAGGTATTTTCCGGCGGAATCAAGGTCGTAAGCGTAGAGGGTCTTCCGTCCCCCTACAAAAATCCGACCTGTGGTATCGAGCCTGACGGACAGAAACGAATCGTCGGGCGACGAGTCCAGGCGTACAACCTTCAGGCTGGGATCAAGAACCTGATAGTCCAACTCCTCGGCAAACGCCATCGTCCCACAGCAGAGACCAATCAGTGCAAGTAAGGTGCGGAACATCGGTAACCTCGTCTAAAGACTACTTTGAATTCAGTCGGATGATGGGAGTATTCGTCGGCAGATTGCTGATCAAGTATGGTGATTGAGCAGCATTTTCGAAGCTGCTGGCGACAAATTCGCGAACATGTCCAGAGACATAACGGACGAGTTCACCCAAATCAATGATCGAATCGTGATCACTGTCTGCGGCACCGTCGAGTCCCCGCAAGACGTGATACGAAAAAATTCCGTGACGAAGGCTGGGATGTTCATAGCTGGGTTCATTCGGGGCACACGCAAAGAAAACGGCCATTCGCGCAGGAGGTTCCGGAGTCTTCGGCCAGTGAATGGGATCAGCGACGACCGTCTGGCAGGTATCAACCAACAGCAGTTTCTTTTGAGCGGGGCACTCACGAAAAAGTTCGTAAAACTCGGCCAGGCTCATTAATGACGTCATTTCATTTGGACGTCCATCTGCTGGTAGATAACAGTACATCGGCGGAGTTCCCAGATCTCCCCCCATTCCTGTCACCGCGACGATTACGGTGTCATCGGGAATGCACTGTGCGAGTACGGTGCGAAGTTGTGATCGAATATTGGTACCCGTCGGTGCCAGCGCGGCGTTGTCAGACTCGTTCCATTGGGTCAGCAGCCTGATGTTCTTGCGCGGAAAGCCATGGCGAAATAAAATTCGCGAGAGTTCATCGACATCTGATTCGGTGAACTCCAGATCGATCGATTGATCTGGCAATCGGTAGGATCGCACGCCGACGAGAAATGCGAACGATTCTCCGATCATGCGCGGCGGAATTGGAACAATGGACGTGACCGCTAGCGATGCACCAGAGGAGTTCGTATCAGGTCGGGAACGATCAACGAGCCTCGGGACGACGACGAATGCAAACACGAACGTGCTAATACAAGCGACTGCCATCGCTCCCCAACGGCGAATTCGGACGGACGGCTTCAACCGTGAGATTGGTCTGTTTTCGATGACGTTTCGCAGGTCTGTGGCCAAATCAGCGGCAGTCTGGTAGCGCTGCAATGGTTCCTTCTCCAGGCACCGTCGACAGATGGCATCGAGTTCAGGAGAAACATCAGACCTCGACTGGCTCAGCACTGGCGGCTGCAGAAATCGGACGTGATCGAGTGATTCTGCCATCGATGATGACTGGAACGGCGCGACGCCTGTGATCAACTCATAGAGTATCAGCCCGAGTGCATGGATGTCTGTTGCCGGGCCGACATCTCGAGACCTTCCCCACGCCTGCTCGGGGGACATATACGCACACGTCCCCAGCATGGCGGCGCTGTGTGTCAAATCTTCATTGTCGACCAGACTCTTGGCCAATCCAAAATCCGAGATTTTGGGTTCGAGATCAACGGCACCTTCGTCCGACGGGGTTGAAGCATACAGATTTCGTACAGTGCTCGTACCAGAGGCATGCACCGAATCAATCATGTTCGATCTTGCCAGAAGCACGTTGGCCGGCTTTAAGTCTCGATGGACGATCCCTTCACCATGAGCGTGATCGAGGGCTTGCGCCAGTTTTTCCACCAGTCGGCAAGCGAATTCAATGCGTTGAGGTTTCCCGCCTGTCCATTCCGAAAGATTTCCCTCGGGCAGGTACTCCAGCGAGAAATAAGGGATATCACCCGTGTCGTTAAAGTCGTAGATCTGAACAATGCCGGGATGTTTCAAGCGTGCGACGGCCTTGGCTTCGACTCGAAAACGCTCTCGGACTGTTGGACTCGCCAGTGCACTGTCGCGAATCATTTTCAGTGCGACCGTGCGGTTCAACTGCAGGTGTCGAGCAGAGTAGACAACTCCCATCCCCCCGCGTCCCAGTTCGCTGAGGATTTCGTATCCAGCGACTTCGGGAAAACGAGATGCGCTAGCCGGATTGTCCACCTCGGTTTTGGATCGATTGGCTGTTGATGAATTGGGCGATGCACATTCTGAAATCAGGATCGAAACGGACTGCATCCCTGTCAGCGAGCCCATCCATTGATTGACTTCGAACTGTCTCCGCAAGGCCTCTTCAAGACGTGGAAAGCGTCCGGTGTATTCCTTGAGCTCGATCTTTTCAGCAGCCTCTTCGCGCAACCAGATTTCGGCGCAGACAAGATCCAGAAGGAGCTCGTCCGTGATATTTGATGGATTAAAGTTTGCGATCAATTGCTCAACGAGGAGTTTTTCGCCTCGTTGCCACGCTGCGACCTGCAACTGCCGAAGATGATCCAGAGCGGTGCTGTCGGGTTGCATAGAAGATGCCATCGAGAGACATCTCGCGGGATCCGCGAATCCGTATTGAGCAGCTGTATTCGCAACTGCTGGGTGAACAACTGGCTCGGAAGCGGCCTGCCCAGCGGACGACGAATTCCTCCAAAGAGACGCGAAGCTACCCCCTGCCGCACCCAGAGCCTAATGCTTAGGGCTGCTCCGGTTAAGGCCTGACCCGGTTCACACGACCCCGCCGCAGCAAGGGATAGCTTCACATCTCCGCAGAGAATTCATCGTCGGAGCTGAGCAAGTATGAGTTCTCGCCAACAGAAGTCAAGCGAGCACGGAATTCTCACATTTGGACACTTTTGACCAGATCATTGACATCTCGCCGCAGCGTGCCTAACTTAGAACTGTGAAGCGAGGTTCTGCACAGAAAACGAATCACAAAAAATGGCGCGAACACCACAAGACATCACCGACGCGGAACTGGCAGTCCTTAGTCTCCTTTGGACTCGCGGTCGCAGTACCGTACGCCAGTTGACCGACACCATCTACCCCAATGGGACAGGTGCTCACTACGCCACGGTGCAAAAGCTGCTGGAACGTCTTGAGATCAAGAAGTTTGTACGCCGTGATCGCAAGCCGTGGCCTCATCAGTTTGAATCACGTATCGAACGTGAGGAACTGATTGGTCGCCGCCTGCAGACGACCGCCGACAAATTGTGTGGCGGCTCGCTGGTCCCGCTGATGACGCATCTGGTCAAGGCTCAATTGACACCAGAAGATCGGCGATCACTCCGCGGTCTGCTGGATGAACTTGAAGCTGGTGTCACGTGATGGCGGTCTGATGTCGCCGCTCTCGTGGATTGCCGATGCCCTGCAGGATCTGAAATCTCAGGGGCTGTTACGTCGTCGTCGAGTGACTCAGGTACTTCCCGAAGGCTGGTGTGAAGTCGACGGGCGGCGCGTTCTCGATTGCGCTTCTAACGATTATCTCAATCTTGCCGGGGATGCGCGAGTCATTGCCGCCGCTGTTGAGGCACTTCGTTCCACGAGTATCGGCGCACGTGCCAGTCCGCTGGTGTGCGGACGTTCTCCCTGGCACGAGCGATTAGAGCACCGGATCGCCTGTTTTGAAGCTCAGCCCGATGCCCTGCTGTTTCCCACGGGAATGGCTGCCAATGTTGGAACGATCGCTGCGCTCTGTGGCGCAGAAGATCTGATTCTGTGTGATCGAGCCAATCATGCCAGCCTGGTTGATGGCTGCCGGTTGTCGCAAGCGAAGTTCCGGGTCTATCGACACGATGACCTGTTGACACTCGAACATGAGCTGAGAAAAGATTCTGGTGTCCGTCGCCGCTGGATCGTCACGGATTCCGTTTTCAGCATGGACGGGGATGTGGCACCTCTTCAGCAACTCTGCGACATCGCAGAACGTTGCGGTGCAGAACTGATTGTCGATGAAGCACACGGGACCGGAGTTCTTGGTGAAAACGGCCGCGGGGCCTGCGAAGCACTCGGGGTCGAACACAGAGTTGCCGTGCGGATTGGAACGCTCAGCAAGGCGGTAGGAGCTCAAGGGGGATTTGTCGCGGGACATCCCGATCTGATCGACTATCTGTGGAATCGGGCGAGATCGCAGGTTTATTCGACGGCCCTATCACCTGCCGTCTGTGCCGCGGCCACGGCTGCACTGGACATCATCGCGGCCGAACCCTGGCGCCGTACTCGACTCGAAGCCGCTTCGGAATTCTTCCGGACTCAATTACGGATTGCCGGAGTGGAGACTGTTTTTTCTTCGACCGGTCCGATCGTTCCCGTCATTTTGAGAGACCCCAATGCCGCGGTGGAATTAGCGGCCCAACTGGAACAGCGTGGTTTTCTCGTCGGCTCCATCCGTCCGCCAACCGTTCCTCGCGACACCTCGCGATTACGAATCGTTGTCACGACAGCACATCAGGATGAAGACCTGGCAAGGCTTGCCACGGCCATCCGCGAAGAATTGGGGAAGGCTGGCCTGCAACCGGGCGATCGTCGTTCCAGGCCGAAGCCGTGAAATCCACCATTCCGCCTGTGGGCCAAATGGCAATCGGCTTTTTCAATGTAAGGTGGGAGCAACTCGCTTCGAGCGCAGGCCCATCACCAGGAAACGTCGACAATTGGTGGTGGGACTGCGCGGCGAAGAGCCACTGGCCCCACCATACAACTTGCCCAGTTCCAAAAAAGGCATTGCCCTCGACTACGATCCCGTACCAATTCGTTCGATTTCATCGGTAAGGCGTTTGATCGCGGCCTCATCCCGGTTGTCGATGGCAAACCAAAGCCACAGGTCCAGAATTGCGGCTCGATGACCTTTTGATACGTCGCTTTTCAGCAATTGGTCTACCTTTTCGGCATTGTCCGACTGAAGAGCGCTTCGCGTCCAATCCAGCAAGATGGCGCGTGTCATAGCAGGCGTTTGATCACGGATCGTGAATTCAACGGCGCACCGTCCCAGTTTTTCACCTATGTTGTACGAGTCGGAATGCTTCAGGCAGTCACGTGCCACAAGCCAGACGGCCGCTTGATTGGACTGCGCGGGACGGGCCAATCGTTCGATGTTTTTGACGTCCTGGATGACCTCAGGAAGCAATCGCAAGGGATGTTGGTCGAGATACTTCGCGAGATATTCAGCCCCCTGCTTCGGATCGCCGTCAGCAAGCTGTAGCAGCCGAGCCCGCGCGATATGGAGATCGATCGAATGGACTTGAACTTCCGCCAGAAGCTGTAAAGCTCGATTCGCACGGGCCGTCAGTTCCGCATTCTTCGCGACCGCTTCAAGCACGAAATCCCAGCGAGATTGAATCTGATCCGAGTGCTTTCCTTCCCGTGTAAATAGATAAATGCTGAATTGTCGCCGCTTTCCATCTAACTCTTCCAGGAATTCCACAAACATTTCCGGAGTGAACGACGTGATCACTCGGGCCATGCTCAATTCCAGATCATTCCTGTAGACACCCGCAAAAGGCTGAATGAGAAGGAAGACATCCATGGCATCGGGCAAATACTCAAGATTCTGCAGGCGTTTACCGATCGCGATCCCCTCCGAAACCTCTGCTTTCGAAGGAAGGGTTACCAGGGTCCGGAAAGTTTCAGGAACGAATTCCAGCAGCATGTTGCGGGCGTCAGACGTTCGATGGAATTTCAAATAGGCATTCAGCAGTGATTCTGCCGAAGCTGACGTTGCTCCGTAACGGGCCATCGGGATTTTGAAATACGTGGCCGCCAGATCCAATGTCAATTCGTAACGCGACAGTTCCTGTGCGATCTCCCACGCCACCATCGGATTCTGAGAAGCCGGCTCGGGGATTGGTTGTTTTTCCAAGAGATCAACAGCGTCATCAATGTCACCTGCTCGAAGTTTCATCATTCCCAACAAGATGATCCCGGCAGACCAGTCGGGACGCTGCTGGATTCCTCGTTCGACTTCCTTGGCAAACGCATCGAGGGTTGCCTCGGTAGTACATATGGTCAGCAGACGGTTCAGGACCGTGTCCAGCCCTTCTGAATTCGTGTATCGGATGGTCTGCCCGTAAAGATCCCACTGCCTGGCAATCTCTTCGTCAGATTTCGGAATGAGTCCGGAGACCCAAGTAGAACGGACAAGTGGTAAATCCCACCAGTGTTGATCATTCGCAAGACGCTTGAGCAATGCAAATTGTTGTTTGGGATGACTGTTCCAAACCTTCAAAAACATCCTGTCTGCGGCGGCCTCAGTCGCCGGCGCTGATCTCAACCGCTGAATAATGTCCGACAGCAACGGCGTGAGTTTTTCCATTTGTGGCCATTCGAGATCTGTCACGTACGCAGCAAGCATTTCGCGCCCAGGCACAGATGTCAGAGATCCGTTGATAAATCCCGCCAATAGATAAGGTTCTGTTTTCAGTAGAATCTGGATCTGCTCGAATCCCTTCTCGGGCTGAGCCAGGTCCAGGTACTTCATCGCCAATTGGAAGCGGACACCCGGTTCGGCGATTTCATTGTTCAGCATCTGCAGTTCGAGGACATCGATTCGAGGCTGATTTTTCACGATCGAATACATTTCGATCAGTTTCTGGATGAGCTTTTTCTCTGCAGATGTCGTCAATTCCGCTTCCGCATCTTCGATCATCCGGCTGAGAGTCCCAGTAGCCTCCAGCGTACTGAAGCATTGGGTGCGAAGTTTCTTCACGTCGACAAGTTGAGCCACCCATTTTTGCTCGGTCAGGTCAAGCGCCTGGTTCGCGCTGGCAGTTGCTTCTGCGAGTAGCCCGAGTTTGACTTGAGCTCTCATCACGACTGCAATCTCTTGAATCGTGAGTGGACGCTTGGCCGAGACGTAATTCATGTAACGAGTGATGTGTGAGTAGAGTTCTGCCTTTTCCATTAGTTTTGCAATTTCAGAAGTGTCACTCGATCCGTGCGATGTCCTCTCATTTTCAACCAGTCGTTCGACGGCCAGTTTTGCCCGATCAAGTTGATTGGCAGCGACGGCGAGAATGACGGCGGTTGTTTCGAGTTCATCGTGCCCCCCCTCGCTCTTGATCACTTCGTCGAGGATTGTCAGGGCCTTCGAGGGCAAGTCCATCGACTGATACTGCCGCAGCAAACCCATTTTCAATTCCAGCAGTTTGGGATGCTCTCGACTGGCGGTCTCAAGCAGTGAGAACGCTTCGTCCTTCTGGTCAGAGTTGAATAGCAGATAGGCCAGCGAATGCTGCCAATAGAGTCGCTCTTCGACGGAAGTCTCGGCAGCTTCGACAATGCGACGGAACTGGGACAGCAATTCGTTCTTCTGAGTGACATCACCGCGCGAGCGAATGATGTTAAGAAGCGTCACGCCATCGACGTTCAGAATCAATCCCGGAAAATTTCGTACCGTACCCGCTTTCATTTGAACCAACTGCTGTCCAGTGACGTCGCGCCCTGCCGCCGGTGGTTCCATTGACGAGGGTAAGACTGCCCCGGGATTCTGTGCGGTGGCGATTCCAGGGTACGATGGAAAGCGCATCGGCTGGCGAGATTCCAGGCGAAGATAGCGACTCCAGATCTCCATCGTCTCGGAAAGTGAACATTGCTTCAGAACTGGAGCCAGGAAGAAATAGAGTCTTTGATTGAACAGTGCCGTGAGTTGTCCATGGTCAGTCGATCCAATGGCCGAGGCGGCTGAATCTGGATCGAAGAGTTCACACATTCGATCAAGCATTCGAATAACGACCTTAGGCTCTGCACTCGGATCGTCCGAGTCAAATTCGGGTCGCCGCAATCGGTCATGAACAGAGAACAACAGCCCAATCTCTGCCGCGGTTGTGGCCTTGGCCAGAGCATCCTCGAACAGTTCTTTTGCTTCGACCTGCCGTTTCGCAAGTGCCAGTTCACGAACGACGTGGCGCAAGCGGTGGATATTCTGAGGCGCGATTCCGGGCAGATGTGCTATCTCGTTGTATCGCCGAACGACTTCGTCTAACCGCTCTTTGTTCAGCGGCGGTAACGGGTCAAGCAGGTTCATCTTCTGAGTACGCCCGGCCCATCGATTCTGGACTGCCATCAGAAACACGAGTTTCATTTCAGCGTCATCAGGAAACAACTGCATCAATTCCTGCGCCAGAGCAACCTGTCGTTCGTTGTCGGTGCGGAAAGCACAGTATCGATCAATAAAGTCCTGACGAGTTGCCAGTTGGGGAATCAGATCTGTTGCTGAGGTTCGTTCAGAAGTAAACCGCTGCAAGTTCGTAAGCCCGTAAATCGCCGCCATCCGGGCTTGACCATAATCACGCGGGGACCAGGACAGTTCCGGATTGATAAACGAAGTTTGCATGACGTTTAATTCGTTCAGTCGTGCAACGTCAGGAAAGCGCCGGTCAGAAGCGGCATCAAGACTTCCGAATGGCGGGCGGGGAAGAACTGACGCTTCGTCAGGTGAGGTTTTCAGTCGGAGCAATGATTTGAAACTGGCGATCGACTTTTCAGGGGATCGTTGTGACAAGATAGCCCCGCGCCGATAAAGAAGTTCCCAGTTCTCGGGAAACTGCAGCAACAGCTTTTCGATTTGCAGGATCACCCGATTGCTGTCTCGAGATGACTGAGCGTCGATTTGCGTCAGGACGCTGGGCTTCAAGGCCGAAACGCCAGAGGTATTCGTCATCAGGTTGGCGGCTTCTTCCACTTCCCCTTCGCCCAATAGAAGTTCGACCAGGTGTGATCGATCGACCGGGTTGCCTGTGGCAAGGAATAACTGTCTCTGGAACCGAATGGCTGATTTAGGCTGACGCTGTCGTACTGCCAATCGCCGCAACTGCTGTAGTACTTCGGCGTCGTTGCTGTCCGGCGTCAGAAGTGCTTCGAGCTTTTGCTGGGCCGTTTGAAGGTTTCCTGTGACTTCGTATGCCCTGGCAAGGCAAATTGTCGTTTCGCGATATCGAACCGGGTCGCGCCGATCATGTTCCAGCCGAAGAAACAGCTTGCGAAGTTCCTTTCGCTCTCGATACTCGCTGGTGAGGTGTGAGACCACGCTTTGTAGGCCTGACACCGTCGTGCAAGAATCCAGTGCTTGCCAGAGTAATTCCGTAGCCTCGTTCGAATCGTGAAAACTGCGAAGTGCCGACGCCAAATGCGTCAGTAACATTCTATTGTCAGGGTTTGTCCGCAGACTCCGCCGTAAGATCAGAATTCCCTCGGCGGAACGATTCGATCGGAAGCACGATTCAGCGACGAAATCAATGATCTCTGGGTCGGCGGAAGCCCCTTCCAACAGTTCACGTCCCACCTCGATCGCGCGATCGGTCTGACCGAGTTTTTCTTCTAATGCCACAATGCGTTTCAGATAATCGCTCCGGGACCGCCGATGGGCTTTCGTCAGTCGCGTGTAAAACTCAATCGCGACATTCAGATTCTGATGACTTTCGTTCACGCGGGCCGTAGCGATCAGGATTGGAATCGAGTCGGGATTGAGCTTGAGGGCTCGGCGAATGGAGACAATAGCAATGGCGAATTGCCCCTCTTTTTCCTGGGCTCGTGCCAGCCAATACCATCTTTCGGACTCTTGAATCGGGTCGTCAGGGGGGCTGCGTTCGAGGGATTTCTGCACCTCAACGATGCGTTGAGGGAGACGACCGAGTTCCTTTTGAACCTGCAGATCCCGGTCGATCCAGTGGTCTCGCTGTTCTTCAGTGACAACCAACTTTTCCAGGATCGTCAATTGTGCCAGTGCTTCCTTGGCACGATTGGTTCGCATCAACAGATCGACGTACTTCAGATGAAGTGTGAAATCTTTTTGATCGACTTCGCAGGCCCCACGAATCGCCTCTATAGCCTCGGGAAGCAGTTCCTGTCGGGACAGAATTTCACTAAGGCGACTCAGGTTCGCGGCGGTTCTGCGGTTCCCCGCTGTCATCTCACGCCATGTTGCGAGTGCCTCACGGGTTTGGTTGAGTTGCATCTGGCACTCGCCAAGCTGCTCATAATACGTCACTGTATCAGGAGCGATTTCAATGGCGTGCCGGTAGAGAGCCAAGGCGTCGTCGTGCATTCGTGCCTGGCGAAACAAATCTGCCACGAACGCGGCTGTCGCGGCATCATTCGGACGAGCGGTCAGAAGCTTTCGCCAGATCGCTGCTGCCAACTGTTTCTGTTGATCAGGCTCGTCGGCCGGGCCATTCAGGATCGCCTTTCCCCAGTCACGGATGAGTTCCGCATTGCCGGGATCGTATTTTTCCATCTCGGCGTAATGCGTCATTGCTTCAGAGTATTTGTCCCTCCGCAGTAGGAGGCTGATCATGACCTGCCTCAAGTGATTGTTCGTTGGCGTTCTGATCAACCCGCGTTCTAGATGCTCTTGGGCTTCATGGCCGCGTCCGACTTCCATCAGTCGACGAGCAAGTCGAATGACGGCATCCCAGTCTGCGGGATGCTCTTCCACCCGACGCTCGTAATACTTGACCAGTCCGATGCGATCGTCGCGAGTCATGTACATGGCCTCAATCCGTCGACGGATTTCACGGAATGACGCGTCATCAGGGTTGAGTTGATTCAGCAGTCCGTCGAAATCAGCCAGCGCGGCTGCGGATTGACCAAGTCGAGATTTGATATCAGCGGCTTCGATCAAAAAATGAATCTGGCGCTGCTTGTCGTCTGTGATACGCCCGAGTTCCTGAAACCGCGGGAGCGCCAGTTCCAACGAATTCTCTTCGACAAGTGTCATGGCGATCTGCTCCGTCACGCGGACATCGCCAGGAAACAGCGCTTCCATCCGTTTCCCGAGATCCAGTGCCTTCTCGTTCTGATGAGACCGTCTGTAGATCCGCCCGAGAAACTGAAAGGCTTCCTTCAAGTCCGTCGGTGACGCTTGTTTGAGGAGAGCCCTTTCCAGGGACCTGGCAGCCGGCGTCGACTGGAACGCCTGGAGTTGCGATTGCCCCAGCAGGAACGATGTCATGAAGTTATCAGGAGCGATCTTCTCGGCACACGTAAACGCAGCAATCGCCTGAGGGGCATGTCCCCGTTGCAGATCAATCAACCCAACAATGATCCAGAACGAAGCCCCGTCAACGCCCGTTGCGGCAGCGGCACGACCAAGATAGGTCTCTCGCAACTGATCCAGAGTCCCCTGATCAGTATGGAAAGCGTAGACCTTGTCAAACGCGATCCCCGGCCGCGGGTCCTTTTCGAGAACCGCAGCAAGCTGTTCGATCTCGGCAAGTCTTTTTGCCTGAACCGCAGGATCGTCCGCGGCAGTCCCGATACCGGCACTGCCGCAAGCGAAAAAGATCCACGATAGGAAAACGACGAGAAGCTTGGGCAACCGCATGGCAATCTCCTCTAGAGACAGATTGTCATGATACCCATCTTGGCGCACCAAAGCGATAGAAACTTCATTTTCAAATCAGTCCCGCACTCTTCACTCCGCCTTGTTGAGTGATGCAATTGACGTCATTCGCAACGCACGATAGTGTTATATTCATTCATCAGCTTCCATCCGGGGGTCTGTACGTCTTGTGCAGAACCTTGTTTTTTCCTGAATTTATTGGCGTAGATTCAGGACCGATTCCAACTGCAAGTGTCGCTCGACATTGATGTCTTCAATTATTCGCCGTCATTTTCTGTTGATTGCACTGGCCATCACGCTCGTTGGAGCTGTGAGCGGGTATCTTGCGGTCTTCATCCCCTACGAGCAGGAGCAGATGATTGCTCATGCGATCGAAAAAGAGTACAACTGCGAACGAGGATATAAACGATGCGAGTGGCTCAGCACCCATTTCAGGAGCATTTAAACCTGGGGATCCAGAAAGACCAACCTCTGA
>CAIWEX010000593.1 GCA_903911795.1 uncultured Schlesneria sp. | reverse complement strand
CTGAAGTGTTGCCCGCAGACCTGTACACACCTCAAGTACGGTTTGGGTTGCGGAGGGATCAACATTCTTTACGGGAAGGTTTTCGACTCTGACGATCCATCCGGCCAGCCTCTGGAGATCATTGGCGTTGACGGCATCGCGCATTCCATTCTGCAGCACCTGTCGCGCCGAAGCCCAATATGTCAGCGTGGCTTCCCCCATAATCTGTTTGACGCTTACTTCAGGAACAGGAGGCATCGGTGCCGGCGCATTGGCAGCAACCGTTGGAGTTGCCCTAGGTGGCTGTTTCAAATACCAGGAGACAACCTGTGCGCTGACCAGGAGCAGGAAAAACAGTGTGCCTTTGATCCACTTGATATGGGATGAACTGAGCGTCAATTGGAATGGCGACGGCGTTTCATCCGGTTTCGGCAATGAATCCCCACTGCTGACTTCCGGAACAGTGCTGGATTGCTGAGGCACCTTTAACTCCAGCCCTGGAATTGAATCCGCTGGAATCCAGAGCCGACGATTAGCAGAGACAGGTGTATTCGGTTGCAGCCCGCCCGATGCTGCGAGAATACGAAGTTCCTTGGACGAAAGTGGCCCGACAATCTCGCCACCCGATTGAATGAACCATTGTTTCATGTGCAGCATCTCCAGCAGGCCTCGCCGACTGGAACTTGCCCACGCGGCCGGATTCCGGTCGGGTTCGGGGCGCAAAAAAAGAGGCGTCGAACCTGACTGATCCCGCAACCCCCGCCAAGGGGCAAACAGAACAGCACAAGCCGACGCCCCCTTGCGGGGGCGCGGTTCAAGGCTGCTTCTGTTTGCAAGGACTTTTCAGTCCAACTTGGCGGTATTTGCGGGAAGCATTCTTGACGCACACGCGTCTTTCAGATTTTTTCGCGAGGTCACGCTCTTGCGACCTCGATTTCAGTCCGTCCTGGATCTCCTTGGGAATATTTACCTTTGGGGTATTACGTCATCGAAGAGCGTAACCAGGCGCCCGGCCCGTACGCAATCCAGTCGAGTGTCATCACATCCAGACGGCTAAATATTCGTCATTTCTGCGTCATAACTACTTGGAGGAGGCTCATTAGCTCTGCTCCAAACACTCTTTCGGGAAAGGAGGGTCCGTTGATCCAGATTGTCGCGTTGCTGTGTTTTCTGCTGTTGCTGGCCTGTGCCGTAATCCTGCGTGAGCGGAGATTACGGCAGGGCCTGCAGTGGGTCTTGAGACGTGTACTTCAGGAGCGAAGGAAAAATGAAGATTCTGATCGGTACCGTGGTGGTGGTCGTTTTGCTGGTACTTTGGGTGGCGTCAGCGACGAGAGGTCCGACTGCCCTGCAACTTCTGGAACTGGCAAATCACCAGTCGGTACAACTGGCGACCCAGAGTGAACAACAGGCCGTTCAAAACGAACGGATGGCAACCCTGCAACAACAGTGGCAGGCAGAACGTCACACGATGTATCAGCAGCGTGACGAACTGGAGACTGATCGAAAAGATCTCGCAACCCAGCGTGCGGATCTCGCGAGGGATCTCCAGAGAGAGCCTGTGATTGCCCAAAGTATTTTGCAGGTTGGAACATTGGCGATGGCACTCCTTCCTTTGGCCGTGTGTGCCCTGCTGTTGAGGAAGTCCCAGGATCCCGCTGAATCCGAAGTCTTAACCGAGACACTGATCGCGGATCTCATGTCCAACGAACCGACCCTGCTTGCAAATCCCTTACCGGCCCCGGAACCGAAGATCGACCGTCTTGGTTCTGCGGGTGAGGATCCCAACCCCAGACTGGAGCCACCTGTCCCATGAGCCACATCGTTTCGATCAAAACACAGGTCAAGGATTCCGTCGCTATTCAGGCGGCTTGTCGTCGCCTGCAGTTGCCAAATCCGCAGCAGCGCACGGTGACACTCTTCAACAGTGAAGTCACCGGACTGGCCGTGGAATTACCGGAATGGACCTACCCAGTCGTTTGCGACATCACCTCTGGTGAACTGAAGTACGACAACTTCAAAGGTCGTTGGGGAAATGAGTCCCAATTGCATCGCTTCCTACAGGCATATGCGGTGGAAAAAGCCAGGATTGAAGCCCGCAAGCAGGGACATTCCGTGCAGGAACAGACGCTGGCCGATGGCTCCATTCGTCTGCAGATTGCCGTTGCAGGCTAGTCCGCATTCCAACCCGCCCCCCCATTCTGGAGGAACCTGATGTCCCAGATCATTGAAGTCACGGTTTCACCGCAAGGTGAGACGCGCATTGAAACAAAGGGCTTTACCGGAGGTCACTGTCGTGAGGCGAGTAAGGCCCTGGAAACAGCTCTCGGTGTCCGCGAAACAGAGCGACTGACCTCCGAGTTTTATGCGGTTTCATCGACTGCAAATCAACAATCTCTCAGCCAATGAGTGCTCAACAGGACCCATCGCTCATGAATCTGAACCTTCCCGAGGGAAGCACTCCCAAGGAAGCGACGGTTTGGTTGGGGCAACTCATACGCGACTTTGGTCTCGGATTTCATCTCGATTCGGCACCGACGGAATATGTCTTGCCAGATAGCCGACAAGTCTTCAATCCTGACCAATGCTCTGAATTGATGAATTCACTGTCCCGGCTGTTCCGGATTCTAGGTGAAGCCCGTGCCTATGACGTCGGTGCCAATGTCTCGACGGCCCTGCTTGCCGAATCACTCGGTTGGAAACCACCGCTCGAATTCCACGATCCCGATTTCCAGCAGCGTCTGCTCCAGACGGGAACCCGCGAGGAGTTGATTGCATGGCTCTGCTGGAACGATCCGAACGGAATCTACACCGACGAAGCCTCATGGGCCGAAGACCGTCCCCCGCTGACCCTCGAACGCGCCCGCCAGATCCTGCGCGATCAGAGGGAACGGGACTCGTCGAAGTAGCACCGCCCCAGCTTAAACATGTGCCCCGCAGCGTTCGCGTTGCGGGGCTTTTTCGTTTTCTCCCGGGAGATTTCCCATGGCCAAAAGGAGTCCTCATGTCCTTGATTGAGCAACTGACTGATTACATCAATGCCGCATTCAGCGGTTTGTGGGTTCAGACCTTCGAACCGGATGAAGCCGAAAAAGAACTGGTGGAACATGGTCGCCAGTCTGGCTGGACGGTGGCGGTGTGGGACATCGCCCGTGGCCTGCGGTTACCCACGGGTGCCGGAGTTGCCGCTCCCGAGGTGGCAGACCCGATTTCCTTACTCCGTGGTCTTCCCGCACTCGCCCCGGCACTTTCTTCTGCCGCCGGAGCAGATTCAGGGAGCACGCTCATCCTGCTGCCGAATTTCCATCGCTATCTGAACAGTGTCGAGATCGTCCAGGTTCTGGCAGAGCAACTCACCGTCGGAAAGCAGCACCGCACATTCATCGTGGTCAGAT
>CAIWEX010000592.1 GCA_903911795.1 uncultured Schlesneria sp. | reverse complement strand
CTGAAGTGTTGGCCGCCGGTGAAGCGTCAAAGTCACTGGATGTCGTCACAGGAGTTTATGACCGGCTGATTCGGATGCAGGCGGATCGGCGAACCCTCATAATTGCGGTGGGTGGCGGTGTCGTGGGTGATGCGGCGGGTTTCATCGCAGCGACCTATACGCGAGGCCTGCCATTCGCACAAATTCCTACGACGTTGCTGTCGGCGGTCGACAGTTCTGTCGGTGGCAAGACGGGTGTTAATCATCCTCAGGCCAAGAACATGATCGGGGCGTTCTATCAGCCGATCGGTGTTTTGATTGATACGGCGGCACTCGCAACATTACCGGATCGAGACTACCGCGCGGGACTGGCGGAAGTCGTCAAGTACGGGGTGATTCTGGATGAGGAGTTCTTCGAGTATCTGGAACAGCACATCGACGCGATCAATGGTCGGCAGCCAGATGCTGTCCGACATATGGTGGCACAAAGCTGTCGATTGAAGGCAGACGTTGTTGAGCGGGATGAATTTGAATCGACGGGCGTTCGCGCTGTCTTGAATTATGGCCATACCTTCGGCCACGCGTTCGAAGCACTCTGCGGTTACGGCGAGTTGCTGCATGGTGAGGCCGTCGCGATTGGCATGGTTCATGCCAGCTGCCTGGCCGAGCGTCGCGGCTTGATTCCTGCAAGCGCTACTGAACGCCAGATCGCACTGCTGAAAGCACTGCATCTGCCAGTGGCTCTGCCAGCAGGAATTCAGTTAAGTCAGGATGCCATTCTGGGGCGAATGCGACTCGACAAGAAAACAGTCTCTGGGTCGCTTCGATTTGTGCTGCCAACCCGGATTGGCGAAGTGAAAACTTTTGGAGAGATTCCAGAAGAGGATGTGCGAGCCGTATTGGCTGTTGGTGGTTAGCTTTCAGCGAAGAGAGCCATGAATGCGGCGCGCGTCGTCAGGGAACACTCGCATGAAACAGATCTTCCTGAGCTTCGCCATTTTCATGGTTCCCCTCGAATTGCGGGCGGTTCCGCCCGATGCATTCGAGGTGCGTGTGGTCGATGAAGAAACGGGGCGTGGTGTTCCTCTGGTAGAACTCCGTACGGTTCACGAAACTCGTTTCGTAACAGATTCCGCAGGATATGCGGCGATTCGCGATCCTGAGCTTTTGGGGCAGACGGTCTATCTGACAGTGCGAAGCCACGGGTATGAATATCCCAAGGATGGTTTCGGATTTCGTGGCAAGGCTCTGAAGATAACTGGTGGTGCTCGCGAAACGCTGAAGATTAAGCGGCTGAATATTGCCGAGCGGTTGTATCGCGTGACCGGCGCGGGGATCTATGCTGACAGTGTTTTACTCGGCCATCCTGCACCGATCCGTCAGCCGCTGTCGAATGCTCAGGTGACTGGATCAGACAGCGTGGTGATGGCGGAATACCGAGGCAAGCTGTACTGGTTCTGGGGAGACACCAACCGATTCCGCTATCCACTCGGGAACTACAACGTCACCGGAGCAATATCCATGCTTCCGACAAACGGTGGCCTCGATCCGGCAACGGGCATTAACTTCGACTATTTCACGGGGGACGACGGATTTGCTCGTCCCGTCGCAAAAATGCCGGGGGAAGGACCAACCTGGATCTTCGGGATCGTGGCCCTGAAGGATGCCAGCGGTCGGGAGCGACTGTTCACAGGTTATGAAAAAGTGAAAGG
>CAIWEX010000591.1 GCA_903911795.1 uncultured Schlesneria sp. | reverse complement strand
GTTTTTGCCAATGGTCCCAAAGCACGCTCGGCGTTTGGCAATAAGATGGAACGGCAAGCCGACCAGGATTGCGTATCCGATCTAGAAATCCTTCGAACGCCCTCATAGTTTCGTCGATGGATACTATCACTTTGTGCGCGGTCTCATACGTCTGGCGGATGTCATCCACGATGTCGGCCCCTGAAAAGCCGTGGCCTGAATTGAGAAAACGCGGGGAAGGTGGTTTCAGGTGTCCACCGTGTCGGCCGCTAAGCCTATCCCCGCGTCGATTCAGTGTACCAAACAGATCAACCGCAGGCTCTTGCCGCTTCAATGCCGAGCTTGTCCATCTTGGCCGAGTAGTGATCGGTCATCGCGGTTGTGGCGTGTCCGGCGATGGCCTGAGCGACCTCAATACCGTGTTGCTCCCGAATCCGAGTCACAGACGTGTGACGCATCCAATGGGGTGTCCATCGCTCGATACCGGCCTTATCACAAACGCGGGTGATCGCTCGGCAATATGCCGTGCGGGTGATCCTGAAAAGCGGCGCGGCGGGATCGGCAGAAAGGTACTTCGTCAGGATCAACTGGCACTGCGGACCAAAGAATAACGTCCGTTTCTTCCCATGATGGATGGTCTTGTGGGAATCCAGATCGGCCCTCCAGACTTCGCCGGTTCTGTCAATCATGCCCGAAGTGAGCATCAGCAACTCGCCGGATCGAGCGCCGGTCAGCAGTTGGATATCGATCAGATCGCGGACCAATGGACTGACCAGCGAACGAACCGCATCAATCTGGTCCTGGTCGACGGCATGGCGTGGGGCGTTGTCGTGGGCCTCGGTCCGGCCTGCCAGTAATGGGGCGACAGCCTGAAGAGCAGTAAGGATTGCCGCGTCAATCATCTCGTTCTCGACGGCGTATTTGAAAACTCGCCGGATGCGTCCGACCATCGTATTGACGTTCGTACGGTTCCATGGCTTTCTCGGTACCGGTTTACCTTCCGCATCCTTCGCGTACGGATCGCCCGCAACCATGCTTGCCCGGACAGCCTTCAGCGCCAGTGGACCGAAGTCCTTCGCCGGTGTCATGCCGTAGAGTTCCTGAAGCACCTTCAGGCAAGATCGGTAACAGTGGATCTCAGAGGTCTGTTTGCCATCCTTGAGGTAGTGTGTCTGGGCGTGATTCCAGAACGACAGACTGATCTCACCGACCGTCGGGCCAGCGTCCTCGGATTTCGTGGAATTCTTTCCACGATTGGAGTCGGAAAAAGACTCAATTGGCAATCCTGATGCGTGCCGAGCAATCAGTTGACCGTAGGCAATTCGCGATTCGTCGCTGCCATACGGACCGGGCAGAAGATGTTCCCGACCATCAATTCTGACGCGGGCCTGCCCGCTCTGAGAATGCAGAAGATAGGACGGATTGACGTTTTTCGTTCGTGGCATGTGCGGTTTCCTTCGTTTCGTGGAATGACTTCCACGATTCAATCAGGATTTTCGCCGCACTGACGAACGTCGTCAGGTATCGTAACTCTCGATTCGGATTCAATTTGCGTTAAGTCGGGCTGACAGGATTTGAACCTGCGACCTCTTGACCCCCAGTCAAGCGCGCTAGCCAAGCTGCGCCACAGCCCGAATTCTGGCGACCTGCTTCGGGAGATGAATCTCCCTCAGGCCGACAGACGCGCACTATCGCAGTCGATCGGATTGTTTGCAAGTGTTTCGACTGACAATTGAGTCCAAATCCGGGTTTCAATATTCCTCTGCCTCGCCCAAAAGCGTTGTCTTCGGCGTTTTTGGCTGGAGTTGATGTTGACCTGCCTGCGGATTTCTGAGAAATCCACCTCGTCGATCGGCGGTTTTGACCGGTCCCTGTGTTGGACGGATCTGTTCCGGTCAGGCACTGTGGATGCAACGCTGTTTTCACGAATCTAGGGCGAGGAACGTCGTGCGAATTCCACTTATTGCGGTTTTGACCGTGCTGGTGGTTCATGTCCCAGGGGTCTTCGGGCAGGTTGGACCGCTCGATCCTCAGGGATTGTTCCGCAGTCCGACAGAAGATCGTTTGCCGCGACTGTCGATTCCTGCCGTCTTTCGCCAGGATCGCGCCCCAGCTGCTCCGGTCGTTCGTGGTCAGAATCCACAAACCTTTGAAACACCTGCAATTACGCCTCCCTCAACCGGCGGGGCGGCGCCATTCCTCGGTGGTGACCTGCGTGATCCGTTCCTGTACGGCGATCCTGTCCTGGGGGGGCAGCCGGGGGCACCGATTCTGTCCGGGGTCAATGGCCCGCAGCCTTATCGATTCGGGTTCACTCCGAAAATGGACTATACCTATCTGGCACCGGCCGGAAGCCAGAGTCCCGGGCAAGGACGCTTTGGTTCGAATGAATTCAACTTCGAACTGGCACACACCCAAGAGGTCGGGCCGGGGTGGATTCTGACAAATACGCCTCAGTATGGACTTCGATTGTGGGATGGACCGGGAACGCCTGATCTGCCGGGTTCGGTTCAACGAATTGGCTGGGATTTCACTCTGGCAACACCAATCGTCGGGCTGTGGAGCATGCAACTCGATTTCAATCCGTCGATCAATACCGACTTCAGCGAGAGCCTCGGGCGCGAAGGGGTCAACCTGGATGCGAACGCCATGTTGTTTTACCGCGCTTCGCCTCAGTGGATGTTTGTGCTGGGGGTCGGTTACTGGGATCGAGTTGACAAGATCATCCTGCCTTATGCCGGGGCGGTCTGGAATCCGAACGACCTGTGGGAATTGCGACTCCTGTTTCCGAAGACTCGCGTCAGCTATTTCCTGGGGACCGTCAACGGCGGGGCTCACTGGCTGTATGCGTCGGGCGAATACCATGTCGAGTCGTATCAGATCGGGCAGGCCGGAATCAGTGGTCAGCAAGTGCAGATGCAGGACTGGCGAGTCGCATTGGGGCTGCGGAGCGATCACACGACCTATGACAAGTTCGTGGAAGTGGGATACGTGTTCGGCCGTAACGTGGATTTTTTGAAGACGACGCCGGGGTTCAACATCAACGACACATTCATGCTGCGAGCTGGCGTGAAGTTTTGATATGCCGTTTGTGGGTTAAATGCCCTCTTGTTTCGGGGTGGCCCGGCTTGTTTCAAGCCGGGGGCCGAAGGTCCAAGAAACCTGAAGCCGACGTTTTAGAACCATGGACGCCCGTTCTATGAAGGCGGTTTGCGACAGGTTTCTTGTGCTGCGCACCCAGCTTGAAGCAAGCTGGGCCACCCATACATCTCTGATAATTGTCGCTTCTCGCGACCTTTCAGGTCGCAATTGAATGCGCGGACGATTTCACAGGGCTGAAGCCCTGCGCTTTGTGCTCTTGGGCTTTCACCCCAAATGAAGCTAGAGCGCATCCCGTTTAAGTGTGGCGTCCCACAGGGATCAAACTGCTGCGTCTAACCCATGTTTCGACGCGACACGGAAGTGCGACCTGCACTAACTCCTCCGGTGGATCTGCTACCCGCTACTTCGGCGAATCCTGCCGGAATGGCCTGCATTATCGCTGCAAATGTCAATTTGTGACTCTTCGGTTTTTCCCGGAGAACCTGCCTCGCCCTTACAACCGATAATTTCGGCATTAACGAATTGTTCATAATTCGTTCAACGCGCTCTTCGGTTTGGGTGGGGGAAAGATGGTGAATTCATTCTGGCAAGGTAACGGTGCGCCTACGAACAATCGATCCGCCGGTTGGGCGCAGATGACGGGTTGGGACCGGGTTCGCCGGTATGCCACTGTTGCTCTATCGTCCCTGGCGATTGCCAATTCATCCCTGCAGGCGTGGGCTCAAGATGATGTCCCCGCACCAATCACCCGCCCCATCATTGCTTCAGAGGGGCTGGACCCGCGAGAAGTGGACTTCGATCGCTCGCAACGAGGCATTCAGCTTGTTGAATTCGAAGCCCCTCCCCCAGCACCAACGGAGTTCACGCTGGAACAGCGTCTGAAGCAACTGGAGGAGCAATTCGAGAATCAAAAGTCTGAGTCGGAACTGCTGCGCAGCAGGCTGGCTGAGATCAGTTCGGCCAAGGAATCGAAACCTGATCCCAAGTCTTTCAAAGGGGGCTGGAAGAACCAGTTGAACTTTGAATCGGCGGACAAAAACTTCACTGCTCACTTCGGTGGCCGTACTCAGTTCGACACCGTCTGGTTGCAGGACAGTGCTGCGTTCGGCGTGAACAACGGTGCGGGTGATGCCGACGCTGTTGATTTCCGTCGAGCTCGTTTCCGCATGGAAGGGACGATGTACAAGACGATTGAGTACATCTACGAGTACGACTTCGTGAACAGCGTCAACGACAATGTGGGCCTGCAACCAGCATCGTCTGCCAACGTGATCAATGTTTCTGCTCCGACGGACCTGTTCTGGACATTTCGCGAAATTCCCGGGGTCGGAAACGTTCGTGTCGGTAACCAGAAGGAACCGATCGGTCTGGAACACCATACCAGCAGCCGTTACCTGGACTTCATGGAACGATCATTCAATCAGGATGCTTATACCGGCCCGTTCAACAACGGTTTCACCCCGGGCGTTTCGATCTTCAATCACTTTGGTGAGGATGACCGGGGCTTATGGCACTTCGGCGTGTTCAAAAACATCGTCAACGTGTTTACGTACGGAGTTGGTGACGGTGGCTATGCCGTTGACGGGCGATTGACATACCTGCTGTGGAATGAATGTGAAGGTCGTCAGTTACT
>CAIWEX010000590.1 GCA_903911795.1 uncultured Schlesneria sp. | reverse complement strand
GCCTCCCATCGTTCTGCCAATGTCTGGCTTTCATGAAGGCGAAGAGGAGACCTTCGGTCGGTCGTTTCGACGGGGTCAGGAGACCCGCGCCGAACAAGGACTATCGATCATTTCTTGAATCTACGCGGATTCAGCGAAGTCCGCGGCGTCGTCGGCTGAGGCGGTTTCGCCCAGCAGGGCTCGACGGCCCTGGTGGGTCATCTGGTATTGCACTCCGACATCGCGCCCGCCGACGTCGAACTTGAGGAACCCGAAGGCGATCAGTTTGCCGTGGATGGCAGAAAGATTGCCCGGTTCGACTCCTGCAACTTCAACCTGCCGACCAATCCAGCATTCTGCTGATGGATCTTTTTCCCGAGCCTGTTGCTGCAGGTCGTAATAGACCTGCAATACGGCCTTCCATTCGGGATTGCGGCGGAGTTGAATGATGTCGAGTTCGTCCATTGTGCTGAAGGTATCGACGGACTCGCTCGCCGCGCCTGACAGTGCGACCGCTGCCACGCACCATCGCTTTACCCGGCAGGAATTCGCCGACCGAAACAGCGGGAGTAATCCGACAAATCGGCAAAGTCACAAAGCGAACTCCGGCAGCTTCTGCCGATCAGGTGGTCGCGGCGGTGTCAAAATTCAGCACGAAAATTTGATCATTCGCGATCTGAATCGTTATGATGCGTTCCGCATTTCGTCTGTTGTCGATTCGACCTTGAAACCCATCTGAAAACCTCCGGGTACAGTTGTTATTCAACTCCCCATTCCTCAGGGATTTTCTCATGATCCGTGGCAACCTTCGATTGATCGCCTTCGTTGTATTCTGGGTTTACGCAGCACCCAGCGCTTTCAGCCAGGAAAATGGTTCGAAGCAACTGGCCGATGGTCTGCGACCACTTCTCAAGTTGCTCAGTGGATCAGAGACTCGATTTGGAGTCGCCGCCAGTCTTCAATTGAAAATCGACGGAAAGAATGTCCCCGTCGAACTGAAACTGGTGCGTCACGACGATGCCTCGTTTGATCTCGACGCGACACATCAGGACTACAGCGTCAAGATTCGCCGCCGCGCGGATGCCACCGCGATGGCCTTGCCGCATCATCGCGTCGTCTTTATCGGCAAGGGAACGACCGAATCGGAAGATCACCTGAAGCCCAAGGGAATCCTCGGTCGATTGGTCAGCCCTGCGTCAATCGCAGCGATCTACACTCCTCTGGTGGCAACCAGCGACGCCTCAAGTGTCGCACCGCTGCTGATGCAACTGCTCAAAGTCAAATACGACGCCACTTCTCAGCAGTGGGCCGTTGGCAACAATGCTTCATTCAAGTTTGGTGAAGCGCCGCAAATCGTCAGTGTCAAAGTCGATGATCATTCTGTGCAACTGGTACGCCTGGCCATCGGGGCACCGGCTGCAGTTGATGACTGGAATGGATATCGAACGGTTTCGATCGAGCGGACAGAACTGGAGCGGCAACTGGTGCGAGGGGTTCGACGGGCGACAGAAGTCCTGGCCCCCGGACCAAGCCTGATCGCGCCTGAACAGGTTGGCCGAAAAGTCGATCATGGCGAATTGCGCTGGATTGACGGACATCGCGTCGTCCTGCTGGAAGGGACTCCCGACGACATTGGGACGGCACACGGTCAGTTGCTGCATGACGAATCGATTCGATGTTTTGATTCGGTGCTTTACTCGTTTGGTACCGTTCAAACAATCGTCAACGGCCGCTGGTTCCGGCATGACCTGGAACAGGCGTATGCCCGCCTGGCACCACATATTCCAGAGCATCACAAGCAGGAAACCCGTGCCATGGCTCGGGCCTTGGACCGTGATCAGAAACTCGCGGAAGTGCTGAATGTTTTTCCCGAGATGTTTCACTGCTCGGGTTTCGCCGTCTTCGGCAGCGCGACACAAGGTGGCAAGCTGTATCACGGTCGAGTTCTGGACTACATGACAACCATCGGGCTTCAGGACGCGGCAACGACGTTTATTATGGCTCCCAAGGGGAAAATTCCCTTCGCGAACGTTGGCTACGGTGGATTCATTGGTAGTGTGAGTGGCATGAATGCCAAGGCAATCTCATTGGGAGAAATGGGGGGGCGGGGCGAAGGGAAGTGGGATGGGGTCCCGATGGCCACATTGATGCGCCGGGCTCTGGAAGAATGTACGACGCTCGACGAAGTGATGGATCTGTGGAAAAACAATCCCAGAACGTGCGAGTACTATTACGTGTTTGCCGATGGAAAGACCAATCGTGCCGTGGGTGTTGCGGCGTATCCGGAATCGGTCGAGTTCCTGCAGCCGGGGCAATCACATCCGCTGCTGGGTGACGGAATCAAAGATGCCGTCGTTTTGTCAGCCGGTTCAAGACTGGAAGAATTGCGCAAACGCGTGACAAAGTTGCATGGACAGATCGACGCCCCAGCAGCTCAGTCCTTGATGTGTCGCCCAGTGGCGATGAATTCGAACCTGCACAATGTTCTGTTCGTCCCGGAAGACGGAGTGCTGTATGTCGCCAACGCAGATCATTCACAACCGGCTGCAGATCGGCCTTACGTGAAATTGAATCTGAAGGAGTTGCTGCAGTCGATGGGGACAATAGTGGCTGCGGGGAAGTGAGCCGTTGGGATTCGCGAATTGATAAAAGGTCGCAAGAAATTCAGTCAGAGCGATCAGCTGCGATTGATGACTTCTCGCGACCTGTCAGGTCGCATATTTTGGTTTGTTTAATATTCCCAGGGCTGAAGCCCTGGGCTTTGTTCTTTTGGGCCTTCAGCCCAAACGGAATCTGTTTGGCGGCTCTGCGTTAGTCTAGTTAGTTAGAGAATTTCCAGGGTCGGCATCTTGGGTGTTTCCAGCAACTGCCG
>CAIWEX010000589.1 GCA_903911795.1 uncultured Schlesneria sp. | reverse complement strand
TTGTTCCATGGTCCCGGCCGGTCGCCATGTCGAGCCAGGCCAGACGCCCGGCATCGAGCGGAAGTGCATAACGATCACCGATCGCGACCCCTCGACCTGCCGACATGCCGGTTCCAACATCCCAGATTTCACTGCCGTCCGTTAACTTCAGTCCACGACACCGCTGACGCCCGACGACCAGAACTCGTCCGTCAGAGACCGCACCAATGAATTCGGCACCGTTACGGGGAACAGACCAGACCACTCGCCCCGTCTCAAGCTCCAGACATTGAATCTGGCTGCAATGGAGTGGCACATAGACCACACGCCCGCCCGCAATTAAGACCTGAGAACCATAGCCCGCATAGCCCTGGGAAGGACTGACCATGACGCCGCGAAACTGACCTCGCTTCGCATCAGGCAAATCATCAACAAACGCCGCCCACATCAAATTCATTCGCGCTTGATCGACTCCGACCAGCAGTCCCGTATTTGTCGGACAGACGACAACTCCGTCACTTCGCATCGGTAGGCATGCTGTTTCGTGGCGTTCAGGATCGGCGAGCTCTGTTCGCTCGACAGAGCAGAGTGGCTGAGTCCAAATCATTTCGCCGGATTGCGGGTCCAATGCTGTCAGATGAACTTCAATATCATGCTCAGTAATACAAAGCAGTTCGCTGATCCCCGGTAGTGGTGCACCGAGAAATGAAAACCGCTGCGGTCCACCGGGAGACTTCATTCGCGGCGGAATTAACCCCTCATTAATCCAGGCGACCTTCCCCGGTTGAGTCCCTGCCTGTGCCTGAACGGCGACGAGGCGATTGCGGAACGGATGAACCGGCGTCAGAGCATTTAATTCTTCGTCGGTTTCATTCACCAACGACGTATCAATTGCATAGACACGCTGCCCGTCTGATGAGATCACACCCATCAGTGTGTTTTCGCCAAACGAATTTGAACCAGACGCCTGAACGGAGTTTCCCTGAAAACCACGTGTTCGAATCAAACGGCGTGGAGCCTCGGTCCGGGAAGTCCGGTAGTTACAGGCAAAAGACCAGTTCAACTTTCCGCTGGTGACATCAACGGAACGAAGCCCATTGGAGTCGCGAAAAATGACGCTTCGATCGACCACAATCGGATAGGTCGCCGGACAACAAGGCTCGTCGTCTTCTTTCCGCGATCCTTCCCAGTCCTTCAAAAAATCCTGCACAGATCGCGACGACTGATTCGCAAACAGATCTGCTTTCCAGGCTGGAATTGGAATTACCGGACTGCCACCGACGATGCGACCACCGGAGGAACTGCCACCGTGCAACATCCATCCGGATTCGAGAGGATTCAGCGAATCGCGAAACGTACCGAATCGACGCTGAAACTGGATGACCGAATCACCGTCACTACCGGCCGCAGCGAACTCAATTCCGGTTGCCGCCTTCAGCAGGACCAACATCTTCCGAAACTGAGGAGTGATCCGTCGTTCATGGACTGGTTCTGCGAGAACCTGCCGGGCCAGATTCCCGGCTAAAGCGTAATCGCCTGTATCCAGCCAATGAGCGATCAACTGCTCTGACGCGAGATACCCGGATTCGGTCATGAAGAACCGGTTGGTAATACGGCGCAACTTGGGAATGGAAGATTCAGAAACCGCAGCCGTATAAAGATTCTTTGACTCTACGGAAAAGAGGGTTTCGTACTTTCGAGTCACCTCGTCGGGTGACCGTCGCAACCGAGATTCGACACTCCGCCGAATTGACGTCAGATCATCAAAAAAAGCATCTGATTCCTGATCGAGAACGGCTTGGCCGAGTCGCAGCTTCTCGACATCATTTGCGAACACCTTACCAATCGCGCGGACCGCCGAATTGGAGGCTCGCCGTCGATGGACACGATCCAGTGCCGATCGCTCACGATCATCCGCGTGCAGTTCGAAAGCACTCAACGCGAATAGAAGCAAAAACCCAACCCGCTTCAGCCAGCGACCGTTCCTCAGGAAGCAGGTCAGCTGCAGACGGAGCGTTTCGTTCGCCAGATCGTTTGTAATCACCCACGTTCCTCCCGATGGATGCGGGAAGTATAGCGAGGTCAAAGAAAAAAAGCGGCTCG
>CAIWEX010000588.1 GCA_903911795.1 uncultured Schlesneria sp. | reverse complement strand
CTTCTTTCCGCTGCCGCACGGGCAGGGATCATAGGGAGAGAGAGCCATCAGGCGATCCTTCATCTTCGGTGTGTCGGTGTATTGCAGTCGGCCAGTGGTTTTCCACAGGACCGAATTCGAGGACATCAGGCAAGCGAACAGAAACAGGTCGTCAGGCGAAGTCCGCAGTTTAGCAATACCGCCCAAATTTGACAGGGAAAGAGGATCGAAGCCTCTTAAGTTCGCGAATTCTGGCGGAACGATCAGGAGGCTGCGAATCCGTTACAAACGAGCGTTTTATTGCAATTTGGGACGTGCGAGCACCATTCTGGCTTGTTTCAAGTTGCATCGCACCCTTACCATTTTGCCGTGTTTTGTGAAACATCGCGTCAAGTTCTTGGAGTAATAAGTCGTGGCAAAAAAGAAGTCTTTGGATTCTCAAGCACCTTCTGCCGATTCCACTCAACCTGCCGTTGAGACGGCCGTTGCGCCAAAGCCGTCGAATTGTCAACGGTGCCATTCGATGTTGTCTGAAATCTACGATCCCAAAATTGTCAATAAATCGGATGAAGCAAAACGTCTGATGGCAGCGAAGCAGGAACTCGACGTCATTCTCGGTCTCGCCCCGGAAGGGGGAAAGTATCGAACGTTTGGTACAGAGCCGTATGGGGGCAGCAATATTGTCGCGACCGAGATTCATCAAAAACACGCAGGTGGTGTTACGACTGGTGAATTCTGCATTCTGGTGTACGTTTTGAGAAAGGCACCGGAAGGTGCACACGTGTTCGGTGCGATCCCAAAACTTGTGAACGGTGTTCCCACCGATATTGAAGTGATCGGGGACGTTAAACCTCACATTGGACAGCCCGGAGGAGCAATCACTGGAGTACCTGGCGTTGCTGTGATGAGAGGAACGTTTGGGGCACTGGTGAAATGCCGAGATGCTGGCGATGTTGCGTTGATTTTGAGCAATCAACATGTCATGAACCCGTCTGGGTTCACCAATGTTGTGGGCGGCGCGATCAATTCAAGCGGACAAAAAATTGCGGAGTTGGCGACTTGGACTCCAACTCAGCATCCAACAGTGGACGGAGCTCTGGCAGCAGTAACGGATTTGGCACTGGTCGACAGGAATTACGCGACATTCATTGATTTAAACTCGAATCCGATGTCATCTCAGGAAGTGACCAATGAAGGAAGTGCTAACGGGAACCGGGTTCGCGTCAAGAAATATGGAAGTGAAACGGGCCCTACGAGTGGAATTTTGAACACATCACCAACGAACGTGAATTCATCGGGTGAACCACAATTTGGCATCCCCCCGCGATCGTTTGAAAGTCAGTGGCTGATCACGTCAACAACAAATTCGGCGTTCAGTCTTGGAGGCGATTCGGGATCACTGGTCGTTCACGAAGATACGAATCGCCCAATTGCGCTTCTCTGGGGTGGTTCCGGTCGATCGTCTTTTGCCAATCAAATCGAATTGGTTCAGAGTGTTTTCGGAATTACAGAATTTATGTAATGACATTCGGCATATTTTGCCGATGAGACCCAACGGATCGGAGAATTTCCCGACGTTGGATCTTCATATCAACGATTCGATCCCAATTGTTTGGAGACTGACGATGTTTTTCGATACTGCATTCACGATCGCGCGATGTGTCGCCCTTTTACTTGCGTTGACATCAGTGGCCAATGCGCAGGGAGGTGTGAACGCGATTCAGAACAAGGGTTTTCTCGGTCCAGTCGGTGGGGGCGGTGGCGCCCAGGCACCTGCAAATGCGCCAAATGCTGCAAATAATGCGTCCGCCGAGGAACTCGGGCACTTTCAGAGTATTCGAGAAGACGCTCTGCAGGCTATGGAAAAGAAGTTAAAGCTTGGTGGATTTCAGACGGCACACGAGATCGTTGCCGAAAAAGTGGCTGCTGCCAAGCCCGCTCCGCCAGCACCTCCCGCTGACAACAGTGGACTTGCGGGCGAATTGGCTGCGTTTGTCAAAGCTGCAGAAGCGCTCGTTAAGCTCAAATTGGACATTGATAGTGCGTTTGTCACCCCTCCGTCAGTTGCGAAGATCACAACTGTTGTGAGTGACTTTGAAATCGCCTTGGCGGCACTTACCAAATTAAAAGTCGAAAAGCCCGATCAATTGGCAAGCGATCTCCTTCGGCGTTCAATCAAGACGATTGATACAACCGACTTGAAGCCTGCTTCGATTCTTCCGGCTCTCATGAAAAGTTTCTTCGACGACCTTGGGTTGAACAAGTTTTTAGACGTGGTGAGTCCACAGGCTGCCTCTGCCGGGCGCACTCCAAGTCAGTATGTTTTTGATGACCTGTTGACGAAAAAGGATCTTCACGCGAAAGCAAAGTCAGTGAAATCAAAGTGATGTGAGCTTTAAACAACTCAACCGGCGGTCGAACTGTGGCCGCCGGTTGAATTTGACGATTTTGGCAGATCTGCAGCAAGTTTGCGTTGTAATGCATTGATCGAACTGCCGCGAAACAACTCGCTCTGCTGAGTCGTTTTTAGTCGCCCGTGGCTCTCCACGTGTCCGAATGAATTGATTGGTGTTCACCATTCCGTTTGGTGGTGCCATCAAACTCATCAATCACGACATTGAGGAAAAGACCATGGTACCCCGCTTCGCGCCTTGGCTTGGAGCTTTAATTTGCGGTGCGATCGCTTCCGCACCTGCCCACGCAGGCGGAATCTTTGGACTGTTCTCGCATCGTAGCTCAGACACCGATCAATGCTCGGCGGAACCGGTTGGATGCCAGCAACCGTGCCAGCCAACCCAGCCGTGCCCACCCAAAAAGCAAAGGACTTGCTGCCTTTGCCCGCCAGAACCTCCTCGAGCCCCCGTCGGTACGACCTTTGCCGCCGAACCGCAAGCCGCCTTCGCGGATCCCGGACAAGATGATCGATTTGATAAGCTTGAGAAGGATGTGACGCGCCTGACTCTGATTGTGCAGAAAATGCTTGAAAATCAAGCGTCACAGGCTCCTGCACAGCCACAGAAAACAAGCGCTGTGCCAACCCCGTCGAGTTCGGCGGTTCAGCAGGTTTCTGCATCAGCTCCAAAACTGTCTGCTGGTCGGTAAATCACGAATTCCTCGTCCAGATTGGATGAGTTTTTAGGATATCTACAGATGAAAACCTGGATTTCAAATCTGAAGTTCGCAGCGTTCCTGCTCGCAGGTCCGCTCGCAGGGAGTGAATTGTTGGCTCAAAATCCACAATGCGCGGCCCCGCAATATGCCCCTCAATGTGCCGCTCCCAACTGTTACGCTCCTTGTGCAACGCCACAGGCTGTTCCCCAGGCAACTCCTCAAGCAACACCACAGGGGGTATTTGTCCCGGCCCCCCCGCGAGGCGAAAGAATCAGCGAGTCGAACTCGTTAGTTCTCCATGGGCCTGCAATGCATTTTGGACCTGGAACGCTGCGCCTGCCAACACTTCAGCTTCCGAGTCTTGCGCGATCAAGACGCGATCCCGAAATGATTACTGACCAGTCACATGCCAGTTTTCAGTCGGCTCCTGCCGCACGATTGCAATTCGCACGGCCACAAGCGACTCCACAGGCGACTCCACAGGCGACTCCGCAAGCAACTCCGCAAGCAACTCCGCAAGCGACTCCACAGGGGGTTCCACAAAGCGCACCGTTCTGTGTTCCACCAGCTCCTTGCATCGGCCAATACGCTACTCCTCAGAACGATGAGATTGCGAAACTGCAACAACAGGTTTCCCAGCTGACGGCACTTGTTGGACAACTCGCAGCAATTCAGCAAGGGCAGCCTCAAGCCGCTTATGTTCCCCAATCCGGAGTTCAGCAGGTTGTTGGCTATCAACCAGCGGTTGAGCGACAATTCGCGGAACCTCAGCGCCCGGTTCCCGCGGCTCCCTCTGCTGCTGAACAGCGGTTCCGGGACCAATACGAACAGAAGTGCCGTGAACTGGAAGGTGCTCAGCAGCAACTCGCCGCCACTCAGTGGGAGTATCAGGCACTGCTCGAGGCCAAGCAGAAGAAGATTGTCCAGGAACGCGACGCACGCATGCGGAAGCAGCTAGGCGAAGCCATTGAAGAGGAATCCGCACCAGCAAAGCCAGCCTCCGCTACGACAGCGTCGCCTCCACGGTCGCGATCAGTTGAATCGAACAACGGGACTCGTGAACCACTGCGACTGCGGGCGCAGACGCCAGTAACTGATAGTCGTGCCACACTGGCAATGGCGTCAGAACGTTCACACAACGCCGTGGAAACGTCGGTGTCCGAAGACCGGGTTGATGCTACGCCCGAATCTGTACCCGCCGGTAGCCGCCTGGGACGCTGGTTCAAAGCTTCGAAATAGTTATCGATAGGATCGATAGGATCAATGTAGGCCCGCCATCACTTGTGATGGCGGGCCTTTTTCGCGATGAGTTGGCCGTATTCCCGAGCAGAAAAGGAATTGAGCCAGCCCTACGACAGTAAAGAATCAGATCGCTGTTGTGGCTTTCGAAATTCCGGCCATCACGGTGCAATCAGGCTCCGCACCTGTTGATCGTTTAACGCGTGGTTCCAGATCCTGACGTCGTCGATAATTCCGTCCATGAACTCGCCACCTTGGCCTGTATTGCCAATCGTCATGGTCTGGCCAGGTCGCATCAGACGTGGCTCCCCCTTGAAGGGAATCGTCTTCTTGCGGTCGGCATCCAAATACAGACGGCACTCCTTGCGCTCGTTGTCGATCACGAAGGTGATCAGATACCAGCGATGAATGGCCAGATCGCCTCCCTGGTCGTTACTGCCGACATCATTCTTGTAGAAATTGACGCTCGTTTCGATCCAGCGAGTGCCGTCGCCGATGTCGCCGTGGACCTTGTCCGCATTCACTTTCATATCAAACGTGAATTCACCCCCGGTCCGAGTTCCCAGAATCCCCGAGAACGTCGGTTCCTTTGTCAGCCAGACCCAGGCCGAAACCGTGTAGGTCCCGATTTCAAAGTCCGGCGAATGAGGAATCTTGATGTGATCCCCTTTCGCACGATCAAACAACCGGGCCTTGCCGAACTTTCCGTCGTGAATCGCGGTTCCATGAATTGTCCCGTGATGAGTTCCAACACTATCACGAGCTTCACTGTCGTCGTCTTCCAATTGCCAGTGTGCGATCGGTTTTGGGACGCCGGGAATCGGCACAGATGGTGGAGCCTTGATGACAGACCTCAAGCCAGATTGAATCAGAGCCAGCAGATCAGCGACTTCATCAGAATGACACGTATTGAGCAACCCGGCAGGCATCAGTGACACGGGCGAAGGACGCATTTCGGCGATGTCCTTGCGAGCGATCGCGCGAACATCCGAAGGGATGTACAGGTTCGGTTGGATCTGTACCTTTTGAGCGTCGTTGTTGACCACACGACCGGTCACAACCGTCCCATCTTCCAGCTCAATAAACGTCGCCGCATATTGATCACTGACAACTTTGCTCGGCTCAATGATGTGCATCAGCATTTCGCGCGTGGGAAACTTGTTCGCCGACAATGTCAGATCCGGGCCGGTGACTCCCCCTTCGCCACGGAACAGATGACATGCCGCACACCCGGTTTCCCTGTATAGGACTTTGCCGCGACCCAGGTCGCGTTTCCCTTTGAGCAACGGTTCGACTTCGGCCAGCAGATCATCGGTGTCCCAATTCCTGACGAACAGACGCGAAGCCAGTGGTGGCTCAGGCCGTACTTCTGGAGCGGCATCCAGAATCGGTTTCAGTGCGACTTTCTCTTCCTCGGACAACGCCGCCACAGCATCCTTGCGAATGTCGGTAATGAACTTCGCAAGATTCCCGGCCTTGTGGAATTTCTCCAGCAGGAACCAGCGGAAAAACTTTTCCTTGCCCCCCTTTGGCCAGCCATCGGCAACCATCCGCAGGCTCGCGGCATACGCGATTTGCTCTTCCTGCGAAGCAGCCTTTTCAAACAATGGGAAGATTAGCTTCGCTGCCAGAGGTGACTTCCAGCGAGCCAGCACCTGAGCCGCTTCGACATTGAATCGGTCGTCAGTAGAAGGGATTGCGCGGTGCAGCTTGTCCAGCAACTTAGCCTTAATTTCCCCTTCGGGATCACCCAATCGTACTGAAATCACCTGCAATCCACGGATCGCATCCAGACGCGTTTCAGCATCCAGCTTTGGCAACGGCAGAGTTTCCCAGCGTTGCAGTACAAGATCCCTTGAATCAGTCTTCTCCAGGCGAGCCAGCGCCAATGTCGCTTGCACGATCGCTCGCGGATGAGTCAG
>CAIWEX010000587.1 GCA_903911795.1 uncultured Schlesneria sp. | reverse complement strand
TAGTCCTGTCTACAAGCAGCCCGGCGGGCTCAGTTTCGTCGTCAATGCGGGGCACATGCCCCATGGCATCTGGGGAACAGCAACCAACAATGCCCCAGACCTCATTGACTGGTATGCGGCACCCAGCCCTGGTGATCCGAACGACATCGCGATTGGTCGGTCCACGGGTGTGATCTGGCCCGAGGGGTACGTCAGCTCGCTGGAATACGTCGCGACGGGCGATGGAACGTCGCAAACAATTCTGTTGACCGAAAACCTGCAGGCAGGCAACTGGTATGACACTCAAACCAGTGCTCTCGGCTTTGGAATCCAGCTTCCTGATTCGTTGACAACATCCTATCCCAACGCTGGTGCAACGGGTGATCCGCTGATGGTCAAGCAGGCCCCAAGTCCAGACAACTGGTTTATCAATCGGAACCGGTCAGCCGCTCGCGGCAATGCTCCACGCCCTGGCTCAAACCATCGTGGCGGCGTCAACGTCGTGATGGCCGATGGCTCAGCGAAGTTCCTGTCGGACAACATGGACAAGACGGTATTTATGAAGCTGATGACGCCCAACGGAATTGCGAATGGTGAGCAGAAGCTGAGTGCGTCCACGTTTCGTTGAAAACGACGTGTGCTGTGACCGACACCTTTAACGAGTCGTCAGAAACGGCGAGCAGTTCTTGCCCATCGATAAAGTTGCTTATCGATTCGTAAAGATGATGTTTCCCAAGCTTATCACGATCATGGGACACGGGTTGAATGCTCAACCGTCAGGTTGCAGAATTACGATCACAGCGACTGTCCCAATTGTAGCGACTGTATCGATTGTACCAACGATTCTGTTCCGGTTGTAACGCCTGTATCGATTCTCCTGCCACGAACATCCGTCCTGTACAGGCTGTGCCGGTTGTGCGGAATTCGCGGCGTACTCCCATGGCATTGATTGTGCGACATCTCCCGACTGTGACGTCGCGTCGCCATTCGACCGAGGAGGTACCACTCGGCCGATGACGGGGATCAGGTCTGGCCACACCAGAGTTGATGCTTGGAATACTGGAGTGAAATTCAGTTCGGCGGGACGTTGCGCGTTTGATTCATTCTCAACAAGTCTCTCATTTGCAGAAGGTCTCTCACATGCTTCAAAAACTTTGGAATGACGAATGCGGATTGATTATCTCCGCAGAACTGGTGCTGGTCCTGACGATTTGCGTCCTGGGGATCATCGTCGGTCTGAGCAGTGTCGTCGTGGCAGTCAATGAAGAACTCCTCGACACCGCTCATGCCATCGGTTCGCTGAATCAGTCGTTCGGATTCTGCGGTTTCATCGGTTGCAAGAAGGGTGGCAACCCGATCTCCTACACCTACGGTTCGGTCAACACCGACTTCCCGGATGACTGCGATTGCATGTCCTCATGCGACATGATCGCTGCAGGCATTGCCCCGGTCAGCGTTGGTGGCTGATCTCAATCGCATTGATTTGAACTGGCCATTCGGCCATTGCTGATCTGGTACCAAAGCGAGGGAATCAAATGGATTTCCCTCGCTTTTTCTGTTTGATACGCCTGGGTCCCACAGATCAGTCGCCCGGCAGCCTACCGTCCGAAGTAACGGTCATACCGGTTTTTCTGAACTTCACCACGTCAACATCTGGAAATCTCGTACTTGACGAAGATGCCGATTGCGTAAGGTTGGTGACAGCACTGATGCTCGTGACGTTGCCGCAGAATGTTTGGATCCCCGCTTCTATTCTGACTGGCATGACAGTTTCATGATCCTCATCGCTGCTGCATCAATATTATGGATGCCTCGCCTTCCATCGGACCAGACTTGAGGTCGACGTATCACGTCGTGATCCTGATTCCGGTCTGGAACGACTGGAAATCCGCTCAGTTACTCATCAGGCAATTGAGCGAGCAATGCGCATCACCGCTCCTCAGGATCGATATCCTGCTCGTTGACGATGGTAGCCGCGAAGGAATTCCGCCCGAGTTGGCTCGATGCACCTGGTATGACAACGGAGGACTCCGAATCCTGCGGTTGCGGCGTAATCTTGGGCATCAGACTGCCATTGCAATTGGCCTGAGTCACATTGAGCAGCACTTTGAATGCGATTCCGTGCTGATCATGGACGGCGATGGCGAAGACTCGCCTGCGGACGCATTACGACTGATTGAAGCGATCCAGCAGCAGGGCGAGCCGCGGATTGTGTTTGCCGAACGAACATATCGTTCCGAAGGTTTGCTGTTTCGAGCCGGATACGTCACCTATCGCATGGTCCACCGGATTCTGACCGGACGCCGCATCCGGTTTGGCAACTTCAGCATTATCCCTCGTGAATTCCTCAGCTCATTGGTCGTGGTTCCGGAACTCTGGGTTCACTATGCCGCTGCTGTTTTGAAGTCACGCCTTCCCTTTGATGCGATTCCCACGCGCCGCGCTCGCCGTCTGGCCGGGAACAGCAAGATGAATCTGACCAGCCTGACACTCCACGCCATTCGAGCGTTCTCGGTCTGCAGTGATATCGTCGGTGCACGAGTTCTGCTGTTCAGTCTTGTCTGCCTTGCTGGGTGCGCCGGGATGATCGGAATGGTCGGGGCTATTCGACTTGCGACAGACTGGGCTCTGCCAGGGTGGTCGTCAACGATCGGTGGCCTGCTTGTCCTTCTGACATTGCAACTCGTTGGCCTCGCGGCCCAGTTTGCATTGTTTGTGGCAGGTGCAGCATCCTCAATGCAGGTCTTGCCCAGCCGTGACTCTGCCGCTTTCATCAAATCCGTAACGCTCTGCAATGGCAACGGATTTGGACCGCTGGAACTCCCCTCCGCTACAGTCTCAGACTTCGATGAGGCAAAAGCATGACAACGGAAGCAACGACGCTCGAATATCTTGGTAATGAACTCGAACTCTTTCAGGAAGCAACCTGTTGGAAGACTTACTTTGCATCACATCTGCGCCCGTATCTCACTGGACGGGTGCTGGAAGTTGGTGCGGGAATTGGCGGGACATCACGCGTTCTGTGTCGCAGCGATATTGAATCGTGGACGATGCTTGAACCAGATCCGGGGCTTGCCCGTCGTCTGCAGGAATCACTTGGGAATGAACCGCTTCCCATCCCTTACGATGTCCGTATTGGAACGACAGATGACCTTCAGGGTGATGCGTTTTCAGCCCTCCTGTATATTGACGTGATTGAACACATCGAATTCGATGCGGCGGAACTTGAGCGAGCTGCCGGTCTGCTGGTACCGGGCGGGCATCTGATTATTCTCGTCCCGGCTCACCAATGGCTGTATACACCATTTGACAAGGCGATCGGGCATTTTCGCAGGTATTCACGCTCGTCGTTGCGAGCCGTAATTCCCTCGTCGCTGCAGTGCCAGAAACTGATCTATCTTGATTCCGTGGGTCTGCTTGCGTCGCTGGCCAACCGACTGCTGCTGAATGCTGCGGTGCCGACGCGACGGCAGATACAGTTCTGGGATAAAGTTCTCGTTCGTTCATCGCGCTGGATGGACCCGTTGCTGCTGCATTCCATCGGCAAATCTGTCGTGGGGGTCTGGCGGAAGCCGGAATAACTTTATGACATCCATTGACTCAACTGTAACAGTCTCCGTGCTCCCTGCAAAACCGGTAACAACAGTCCAGACGTTTTCGTGGATCGAATGGCTGATTGTACCAGCCTTGATCGGCCTGCAACTGCTAATCTTTGGCGATCCAATCCCGTTCACCCATTCATTCTGGCTCGATGAGATTCACACGCAACTGCTCGTCGAAGATTCCAGTGTGGCTCATGCGGCAACGGCGCTGGCACATGGCGTCGACTTCAATCCTCCGACCTACTACGGATTGGCTCGTCTGGTTTCAGGAATTGGGCCGACCCCGGAAGTCAGCCAGCGAGCGTTCTCGTTAGCATGTGTCATTTTCTGTTGCCTCTGTGTCTATCGACTGGTTCGTGATCGCTGCTCACCAATCGTTGCAACGGCTGCGGCTCTGTTGATCTGGTCGTTCGAAGTCGTACAGACCCAAGCCTTCGAATCACGTTTTTATGCCCCGTGGCTTGCCGCCACAGCTCTGACGGCCTTATGCCTGCAGCGAGACTCGATGTCACCGAACGTCGTCTGGAAAGTCGGGCTGATCGTCAGTTCGACGTTGATGTGTACCGTTCATTACTTCGGTGTGATTTCGCTGGGGTTACTTGCAGGGACACAGCTGGTGAAGAATGTTGTGACACGCCGGGGTGGTGTGTCGTTTGTGATCTGGCTGGCACCGGCGATTCTGGGATTATCGGTCTGTATCGCCACATTCTACAGTGGCCAGCGTTCAGCACTCTCCGTTGCAACGTGGGTTCCCGCGATCAGCTGGAAGACGTCCGTGCAATTCCTGCAGGAACTGGTCCCTGTCTGGGCGATCCCAATCGCGTTCGTAGTTTGGCTTTTAGCGCGACGACCTGTCAGAGAACCGTCATCAGAAGCAAATTCGGTCCGATCCGAGTCTGGCG
>CAIWEX010000586.1 GCA_903911795.1 uncultured Schlesneria sp. | reverse complement strand
TGACCTGATACGCCTGAATCAAAGAATTCCCCGGCAGAAATCCTATACAGCGTCGGACCGGATCAGGTCCGTGACGTCCTGATGTCAGACAACAGGCACGCACTGAGAAAGACGAAACATGGCCTTTTCTCTGGTCGAATGACACGAGGAGGTGGAGCAGCACGAGATGCCGCGTCCGAAAATCGAGTACTCCTGCAAGTCAAGGAAGGACGCCTGCTACCAGTGTATCGGCGTCGCAGTGAGTGATTGAGAAGTCATGTCACTCAATCGTGAAACGTTCGGATGATTTCTGACATTGGAACATCTGTCAGACTCAGAGCCTGCAGGACGCGAGCCAGTGTCAGAATCGCATCGCAGGCGGGATAATCACCACCAAACCAGACGCGATGGTCGGCAGTGATTCCGAAGTTCGATTTGTGCTGCAGGATCGTTGCCGGAACGTCTATCGCCTTGACCTGATCAACCTGGCACGTGGTGGCTACGGTGTTCAGCCATTGCGACTCGGGTCTCAACGATTCATCCAGCGCGATGCGGATATCGCGATGTTCGTGGAGTTCGCACGTTACCAGCAGTCGAGCCAAATCACCGATCGAGACTAGTTCTCCCTGGTCCGTGACAAAGGCGCACCGTTCGCCATCATCATCCACGATCACGCCCAGGTGCTGTTGACGTGCGACAACGGACGCAGTCACACGTCGCACGTCGGCATCTTTCGGATCGCTGAGATTTCTTTTTCGCGTTGGCAGCGGCTCATGCGTTAACTGGCAGGGAAGTCTCGAGAAGAGTGAATCGAGAATTCGAGGAAGCTGCCTGGTGGCGGTCCCGCAGACGATGTTCAACGGCCGCAAGGCGTGAAAGAACTTCCACAACCCTGCCTGATAGGGGACACTCGCGTGAAATGGTCGCTGGACTCCGGCAGTACGGGTGGGACGTTCCACTTTGGCGGTGGCTCGCGATTCGAGTTTTTGCAAAAGCTCCGGCTGAATCCAGGGAATCGACGTGCGTCCGGCCAGTCGAAATCCAGTCCACGCGGGATCGCAGCCAGCTCCCGTGACAAAAACTCCACCCACAGCATCCAGATGATGCACTGCAAAATGGAAACAGGGGCTCGTTGTCTGACCGAGATCAATGACATGGCAACCCATGCGTCGCAGGCCGAGGGCGACACCCATCACGATGTCGGGGGACGACGATCGTTCATCAAATCCCATGACGACCACCGGACCTCGCCGGATCGACGAAGGCGGCAATGGTGCAATCGGCGAGCTGGCATCTTTAACTGTTGAGGGAATATTAGCAGCAACGTCATCCGTCGCTGCAGATGTCCCGAGTTCTTTCGCGACGGCTGTTCGTCCGACCCTCGGTTGTTCGTCCCACAGGATCGACGCAAACGCGGCACTCCAGTCTGCCGCGCGGATGCGATCGAGTTCATTGAGATAGAGCCCCCGAATCCCTTCCCGCGTGATCAATGACCGGCCCGCGGAATGCTCGCGCTGGGGCAACGGTCGAGCCGATAACCCGTGACCGGAAATCGAGTTGTGAGAACATGACCGGCAGGCGGCAAATCCTGAAGCCTGCCGTGCGACGTGGACACTGAAGGAGACGGGGTGTGATTCGCCAGGACAGTGAAATTCGGTGGAAACGTCGTTCAGGATCATGGCATCAAGTGCCGCTGCTTTAGGTGTCACTGTTTTAAATGCCACTGTACGGCTGCCCTGAGCCGTGCAGTGCAGATTGGCTATCGGCTCCATCTGCATGGACGGCATGGTCAAATCCGGGCGCAAAACCGCATACGAATCCACCGAGTCTGCGGAGTTC
>CAIWEX010000585.1 GCA_903911795.1 uncultured Schlesneria sp. | reverse complement strand
GGTCATCACGTGCCTCGATCTCGCATAACTGCAATCACAACTCGCAGTTGGCACAAAATACAATTCAGTGCCCAAAATCCTATGACAACAAAAAATATGCCGGAAACTCAGGCCTCGCCCTCCCTTGTTGTCCGTGATGGGAACTAAGATCAACGATTTTCCGAGCGTGAGACGCCCCCCCCCCCAGTGGGCGCCGCAAGTTTGGTGATCCCAGTCAAGGTCGATGTGCATGGCACCCGCCGCTTCCGAGTTGGCCAGCTTTGTGCTTCATTCCAGCGTGAAAATCGCCCAAACAAGGCATCAAACGGGATTGATGCTTCGCGGGCTCGGCATCTTTCGGTACAATCCCATTTCAAACCTTGTTGTTGTGATGAGGCGTCGTCCTGAGCGAGATTCGACTGTGCGGATTTCCGGAACTTCATCGACTATTCAGCACGGCGTACCGTGGACCGCGGTCGTGTTTTGGGTTCTGTCATTGACGGGAATGGCTGCGGCCGACGATGGCGGGCTGGCGTTTTTCGAGAAGAAGATCCGGCCAGTCCTGGCGGAAAGGTGTTTCAAATGCCATTCGTCGGAGACTGCAAAGCCAAAAGGTGGGTTGAGACTCGATCGGAAATCGAGTCTCATTGAAGGCGGAGATTCCGGAACCGCCGTTGCTCCAGGAAAGCCGGATGAAAGCCTGTTGATTAAGGCGATCCAATGGTCGGGCGCGGTGTCTGAAATGCCACCCGATTCGAAACTCCCTGATCAGGTGATTGCCGATTTTCGCGAGTGGGTGCGACTCGGAGCGGCGTTCCCTGCGGATTCGGCCCCAGCCGCTGCCAGGCCGCGAGCTGTGGATATTGAGCAGGGTCGCGGCTTCTGGTCGTTTCAACCGGTTCATGCTCACCCCTCACCGATGGTATCGAATCCTGGTTGGCAGCGGACGAAGATCGATTCGTTCGTCGCTGAGCAGCTTGATCGTCAGCAGATGCACCCCGCGAAAGAAGCAGACCGGCCGACAATGATTCGCCGTCTCGCATTTGATTTGATCGGTCTGCCGCCAACTTTTGCCGAGATCGAAGCGTTTATTGCCGACCCCGCACCAGATGCCTATGAACGACTGGTTGACCGTTACCTGGCTTCCCCTCAATACGGCGAACGGTGGGCTCGTCATTGGCTCGATGTCGCACGCTATGCCGAAGACAATCCCACTTCCGAGGCGACTTGCAAGCCACCCCGATTTCCCTTCCGGTATCGCGACTGGGTAATTCAGGCCATCAATGATGACCTTCCCTACGATGAATTCGTCCGCCGTCAACTCGCGGCTGATCTGCTGGATCTTCCTCGATCAGAAATGGCGGCACTCGGATTTCTTGGATTATCGCCCGTTTACCACAAGGAGCCGAAACTGGCTGCCGACGTGATCTCGGTCATTGTGGCAGACGAGTGGGATGAGCGACTCGACACGGTCACTCGCAGCTTCCTGGGATTGACGGTCGCCTGTGCCCGTTGTCATGACCACAAGTTCGATCCGATCAAAACCGATGACTATTATGCTCTCGCCGGAATCATGGCGAGTACTCAACTGGTGGAATGGCCGCTGGTCGACACGACGCCCGAAGAAGCCGCCGCGTTGACCGAGATTCAACGGCAGATCGTCGATGTCGAACTCCGTTTCGATTACGCCAAGAAGAACCGCAAGACACCGAAGGCCGACGGGATCGATGTTGCTCCGTTCGATGCCGAGGTCGCACGCTGGGAAGCAGCACTTAAAGCGTTGAAAGAGACACAACTTTTTAACGGTCCCATCGCTACGGGAGTCCGCGACGCCGGTTTGTGGATCAACGGAGACGACCCTGCCTGGACGTTGCTCGATTATCACGAAAGACGACCTCGAGATTTGCCGATCTTCGTTCGCGGTAATCCCGCGAATCCCGGCCAGATCGTCCCGCGCCGGTTTCTCGAAGTCCTGTCGGCTCGTGATGCAAAGCCTTTTCAGCGGGGAAGTGGGCGGAGGGAACTGGCCGAGGCGATCGTCCGCGATGCCGCTCCGCTGGCCGCACGCGTGATCGTGAATCGCGTCTGGGGCTGGCATTTTGATCGGCCACTCGTCACGACCCCCAGCAACTTCGGTCGACTGGGCGATGCTCCTTCGCATCCAGAACTGCTCGAGGATCTTTCCGCACGATTCATTGAAGCTGGCTGGTCGTTGAAATGGCTGCACCGGGAAATCGTGCTGTCCGCAACCTGGCGGCAATCCAGTTCGCCGACCGACTTTCGCGACCGCGACCCCGACAATCGTTCGCTGTGGCGAATGAATCGCCGTCGCTTGGAGGCTGAAGCCTGGCGCGATGCCGTTTTGTCGGCGAGTATCCAACTGGATGCGACGATGATGGGCCCTTCGGTCAATCTGGACGACGCGAAGTTTCGCCGCCGGACCGTGTACGGCATCGTCAGTCGTCAGAAGCCCGCAGACCTGTTCCGCCTGTTCGATTTCCCCGACGCCAAGCGCCATACCGAGACTCGACTCCCGACAACGACGCCGCTGCAGCAGTTATATCTGCTCAACAGTCCATTCCTGCAACAACAGGCCGAGGAACTCGCAAATAGCGTTCTTGCCGAGAGTCCTTCAGGAACTGAAATAATTGTCCGCAACTTATTCCACAGGATTCTGCTTCGAGACCCGACGATCGACGAACTGTCAGATGCGGTTGAACTGGTGCAAAGCGAGAGTGGCGAAGTGCCGCGTGAGAATTGGGCGTTTCTGGCTCATTCGCTTCTGGCGACAAATGAATTTCTACACGTCGATTGACTTCAAAATTAGTAGCGAGATTTAATGCTAACGCCATCCGATCATTCGCAGCTATTGTTATCACGCCGCCAGCTTCTCGGGTCAGTCGGAGCCGGGTTCGGGACGCTCGCTCTGGCGGATCTGCTGCATGCCGACCAGGCACCGCTTGGTGTTGTGACACCGCAGACGGCCAAGGCGAAGCATGTGATCTTTCTCTTCATGGCAGGAGGGCCGTCACACATCGACCTGTTTGATCCCAAGCCGAGCCTCAAGAAATACGCAGGGCAGCGACCGGCCGGTGCGGATCTGCGGACGGAACGCGTGACTGGTGGTTTACTTCCTGCGCCATGGGAGTTCCGACCAGGTGGCGAAAGCGGGTTACTGATCAGTGATCTGCTGCCTCAGCTTCGCGAGTGTGCCGATGATTTATGTATTGTTCGTTCTATGGTGGGAGGAAATCCCAATCACGCCCCCGCCGCGAATCATCTCTTCTCTGGTCGCATCGACCAGATCCATCCGTCGCTGGGAGCGTGGGTTTCGTACGGACTCGGAACAGAGAATCGCAACTTGCCGGGGTTCGTCTCACTCAGCGACGGTGGAACGGCATCACGCTATGTTCGTAATGGCTACCTGCCCGGCGAACATCAGGGGACACCGATCAACATTGCAGAGAAGGACCCCGAGAAAATGGTCCGCTACCTGCGAAATGGAAAACTCGATCGCACGCAGCAGGAACGACAGCTCGATTTCATTGCCCGACAGAACAGCCGACAACTCGCGGCATCCGGAGGTGACCCAGCCTTGGAGGCTCGCATCCGGGCGATGGAGACGGCGTTTCGCATGCAGTTCGCCGCCGGAGATGTGTTTGACATACGCTCTGAAACCCAGGCAACTCAGGATGAATACGGATCGAGTTCCTTTGCACGCGGTTGCCTGATCTCCCGTCGACTGGTGGAGCGAGGTGTCCGGTACATCCATGTGGAACTCGGCGGCTGGGACCACCACGAAAACATCGACAAGTCCATCAGCAGCCTGGGCCGTCAGATCGATCAGCCGATCGCTGCACTGTTGCGTGACTTGAAGCGTCGCGGTCTGCTGGATGAAACACTGGTTGTCTGGGGTGGCGAGTTCGGTCGAACGCCGGTCTCTGAGAGCGGCAATGGGCGTGACCATAATCACTACGGATTCACGATGTGGATGGCAGGTGGAGGCATCAAAGGTGGAATGTCCTACGGAGCCACCGACGAATTTGGTTTCCGCGCCGTCGAAAACCGCGTCAGCGTCCACGATCTGCATGCGACGCTGCTGCACCTGCTCGGCTTCAACCACGAGCATCTGACATATCGCTACTCCGGCCGAGACTTCCGCCTGACGGATATCCATGGGGAAGTAGTTCAGGAACTGCTGGCCTGATCCGCCTTGAGAAGATTGAAGTGTACCGCGAAGTGGCTTCCCGCTACTCCAGCAGCAGCGATCTAATACGGCAATGCGTGCCAGCAAAGCATGCAAAGCGAGTCGCGACGTATTTTGGTTTCGACGAATCATCCGGAACGCGTGAGCGTCCGGTTCCGTGAGCGATGGGCTAACGCCCTGTTGTTCGCCTCACACTCGCCCGTATAGCGCTATTTACCGAGTTCCTGTGCCAGGGAATCTGCACCGTAAATCTTCTTCATCGCTTCCAGGATCGCTGACGAATGGACTGAAACAGCTCGATTCTGGGTTTCATCGAAAATGAAATCGCCGACGAGCGATTGAATGTTTCCGTCGAAGATGATTCCGACAAACTCACCGGCGCGATTGACGACAGGGCTGCCAGAGTTTCCCCCGATGATGTCGCACGTCGAAACAAAGTTAAATGGCGTTCCCGAATCGATGGCCGCGCGCTGTTGGTGCCACGTTTTGGGGAGTGCCCACGGGACGATATTCCCATGGCGAGTCGCATGATCAAAAGCCTGTCCCATCGTCGTCCACGGTGGAATTTGTTGGCCATTCTCGAGATAGCCTTTGACAGTTCCATAGGACAGACGCAGGGTGAATGTTGCATCGGGGTACCGGCTGGGCCCCTCGATTTCAAACAGGGCTCGAGAAATTTGCGAATAGGCTTGTCGTTCGGGTTCGATGACTTGCTCTTCATATTTTTTACGAATCGCTCGCGCGTCGGGGTCGATCAGTCGGGCCAGTTGAATCAACGGGTCCTGTGACTGTTCAATGGCCTGCTTGCCCCCCGCCGCCAGTCTCTTCCGCTCTTCGACGTCCTTGAGTTTCGAACCCGAGATCAGCTCTGCCGCCCTTGTCGCAGGACTCTTGCCTGCCAGAACGCGTTTGACGAGCGGAGCGTCACCACCGAATTTCTCGGCGAAGTAACCCAGGCTGTCGGCCAATTTTGCCTGCTCCATGTCTTCATAAATTGGCGCAGTCGAGTAGAGTTGCAGTTCCAATGAAGATCGAGCCGAATCACTGTACTCGCGCAGTCGCTGAGCGTTGGGACGTTCACTCTCGTCCGCCAGCCGCACAAGAGTCTTTGCGATGGCAAACAGAGTTCCGGCGAAACCATGTCCAGACTCCAGCACCGAATGCTCCACCATCAATCCTGACTGGATCTGCTTGGCCTGTTCAATTCGCATCCATGCCGTGCCGTAGCTCGATTTCAATCGAGGATTCCCCTCGACCTGGGCTCGCAGAACTCGCTCTGCGGCTTCCTTCTTTGCCATGATCCCGGCGTCCTGCAGTCCTTCAAGCTGGCCAAGTAACGCTTTCCGACTATTCTGCACACCAAAGAGATCTTCCTTGCCGATTCGGGATTGTTCTTCACCATCCTGGCAATACTGCTGAAGCATGATCTCTTGCCGACGCAACAGATTCAGGACATAGGGAACTCGAACATCGCGATTGAACTTCAG
>CAIWEX010000584.1 GCA_903911795.1 uncultured Schlesneria sp. | reverse complement strand
TTGTGGCGCGGCGACTTGAATGAGTAAGGAAGAATTCCGAAATGAGGTAGTTGACGATAGCGAGAAAAACCCTAATATTCAGGGGTGAATCACCACTTTCGGATTGCAGTCAGTTTGTCGGCCAGAGAATCCCTGCCTCTCCGCTTGAAACCGTCGAGAAAACCCTATTTTTCTCGACGGTTTCTTCGTTTCCCGATTTGCCAGACTTCCCACGCGCACCTTGTCCTCAAGGGGAATGCCAACCCTCGTGTCGCTGCTAAAGCGCCAAGTCCATTTATTCGAGACGACCGCTGATATTCTGTCCGACCACCGAGTCGGAATTCGTACTGTTCGCGTCAATCGCTCTTGCTCACAACTTTCTCTGGCTGCGCTACCCCGTTAGCCCGAAGACGGGAAAGCGGGGCCACCCTGCGAAAGGAATGGCCCGTTTTCAGTCCGGCTATGAAGACGACGAGCGCCACGGCTCCGAGGAAAAACACCGTATCGCCCGGCACTCGCATCCAACGAAAAGTTTGCATGATCGGCGTTTGCATGAACTCACTGCTGCGGGCATACCAATAGCCGTGTTCGACGGATGCCCACGTCTGCATTAAACCTACGGGCAGCAGGCTGAGAATACACATTGCCATCAGCCCGCCGTTGAGGGACCAGAACGAGAACGTCAGCAGGCCGTCCTTCCATTCTCGTCCCGGAATCAAGGCCCGCAGGCAGACCAGCATCAAGCCGATCCCCAACATCCCATAGACGCCGAAAAGTGCGGCGTGGCCGTGCAGGGGCGTCGTGTTGAGTCCTTGCATGTAGTACAGCGCAATGGGTGGGTTAATCATGAATCCAAACAGGCCCGCACCGATCATGTTCCAGAAGGCCACGGAGACGAAGAAGTAGATCGGCCACTTGTATTGCCGGACCCAGGGTGTGAGCCGAGAGCGCCGCAAGTCTTCCATCGCATCGAAGCCCAGCAGGACCAGCGGCACGACCTCCAAGGCGCTGAAAACCGAACCCCAGGCCAGTGCCACGGTTGGCGTGCCTGAGAAGTAAAGATGGTGGCAAGTACCGATAATCCCCCCCGACAGGAAGATCGTCGCTGACAACAGGGCCGATGCCGCCGCGACCCCAGGCCGTACAAGGCCAAGTCGCATGAAGAAGAAGGCGATGACCGTCGTGGCGAACACCTCGAAGAAGCCTTCGACCCACAAGTGGACCACCCACCACCGCCAGTATTCCACCATCGACAAGTGCGTGTGTTGACCCCACGTCAAACCCGCTCCATAGAACAGGGCGATGGCGGCACTCGCCACTGCCAGCAGCGTCACCAGTTGCTTCTGCTCTCCAGGTCGTCGCAAGGCAGGAAGTAACACTCGAATCATGAGGAATAGCCACAGGAGCAGGCCCACGAACAATGCGATCTGCCAGACTCGCCCCAAATCGACGTATTCGTATCCTTGGTGGCCGAAGTAGAACGACACAGTATCGGACAACTTGTTGTGAACACTCAACAATTCTCCAGTAAGTGAGCCGACAACGACCAGCAGAAGCGCCAGGAAAAGGATGTTGACTCCGAGGCACTGGCCCTTCGGTTCGTATTCGCTGACCAGAGGGCCGATGAACAATCCTGCGGCCAGCCATGCGGTTGCAATCCAGAACAAGCCCATCTGAATGTGCCACGTCCGGGTCACGCTGTAAGGAAGCCAGTCGGATAACGGAAACCCGTAGAACCCGTCACCTTCCACGCCGTAATGGGCCGTCACCACACCCAGCAACATCTGTACGAGAATCAGTGCAGAGACGACCCAGAAATATTTGATGGTCGCCTTCTGCGATGGTGTGGCGACCCAACTTCCAAGCGGGTCCGATTCCGGCAGGGGTATCGCTTCCTCCTCGCTTTTGCGGGCGGCGTACCACCAAACCATCGCCGAAATGCCCGCCAGCAGCATGATGATGCTCACTCCGGTCCAGACCACCGTATCGCCCGTGGGCCGGTTGCCGATCAATGGTTCATAGGGCCAGTTATTCGTGAAGGTCGTATCTTCGTTCGGACGATTCGTACTTGCACCCCATGAGGTCCAGAAGAAGAAAGCCGAGAGCTTCCGCAGGCGGTCGGGGTCACTCACTGCGCCCGCTGGAATGGCATACTCAGCCTTGCCGTTGGCAAACACGTCGGAGTAGTGCTGGAGATTCGACTCAAATGCTTCCGCCCGAATCGGAGCGATGCTGATTATTCTGGTCACGGCGTTGTAGGTGTTGGTCCGCATCACATTCGCCAAGCGACCTTGAAGTTGGGCTTGTCTCTCCCCGTCCAGTTTGGCGTAGTCTTTCCCGAATTCGGTCGTGGCCCATCGGTCAAGAATGAACGTCGCCTCTCGGTGCAGCCAGTCTGCCGTCCAATCAGGGGCGACATAACTGCCGTGACCCCAGATAGAACCGACTTCCATTCCGCCGAGCGACTGCCAGACATTCTGTCCCGCCTGAATCTCTCCCTCATCAACGACGACCGCGCCTTCGGTCGTCACGACCTTGGCAGGCAGTGGCGGCATTTCTTGGTAGATCCGAGTGCCGATCCACCCCAGCACAAGGAAGGACAGGATCATCACCAGTGAGAAAGCGATCCATAGTCGTTTCATGACATTCTCTCAGTCGAGTTCTTTTTTACCCGGTGGATCACTTCTTCGACTTATGAACCCGCGGGTAATTGACAGTGGGATTCTTGCTCCGGCATCGCTCTTCGATCTTGCGAAGCGAACCTTTTTCCGGAGTAAGCGGCTTGTCCGATCCGCCGAGGAAGGTTGCGTGACGTTCAATGGCCCTAACTTACGAATGACTTCTCGGGGGACCTGCTGGCGCGAAAATTGGTGGCTTGTCGTCGCCAATGATCGTTTTCAAGGGGCAAATTGAGAAAACGGGGCATTTCTTGCAGCCAACAGCGAGAGAAACGGGACACAGGGTCATGGCGGGGCTTTCTCGAAAAGTTGGGGCGTCATTCGCCAACAGGCCGATGTGGCGTACCTGTGTGTAGGCTTATCCCACGTTCCATGGACAAAACAAAAAGGCCGACCAAGAGGAACTCCTGAAAAGAAGCTCCTTTTGGTCGGCCTACTCTTTCTCTCTGACATGCCCCATCTGACGACGGATGCAGTTCATTTGTCTTCCGACTCAGCTCAAGTTTATCGTTTTCTCGGAAAAGATCAAAGGACGAAGACGAGCCAAAGACGCACTGCTGGAATTCCGTAGCTTGAATTCTTGCTCCTCGTTCCTAATTCGAACTTCGAACGACAGGAGCCTGGATTACTCGCGTCACGGAGGCCCTCTGTGGTTTGTGTCGCAGTATATCAACGGGACATCATGTCACTTCATCACGCCGAGTAAGCGCGGTGCAGCCAATGTGGGGGATTCCGTGGTACGGGCTTCCAGCCCGTGTCGTCAGCCTACGTCTTATTCCATGCTTTTTGAATGCGTTTTCCCGTTCATGATCCGGGATCGTGTCGTTTGGCTTGGGGGCGACATGGGCTGGAAGCCCTTGCCACGCAACCACGCAGCCCTTTCGGCTGTGGCGAGGAGCAGGTCGCAATACTGGAAGTCCTGTAGGGAAGACAACAGCGGGTAGGTCGGACAGGTCCATGAATCATCGATTGTGACTGCGGGTCAAGTTAACAGGCACAATAGTCGACTGACATAACCTCTGTGGCAATGTCCATGGATTTTTACGCGAAAGGTCCGTTCAATAATGGCGGCTCTCAGTGAGAAAAGGTGACGATCCGCGTAAGCGAAAGGTTCTGGGTGACATGCGTATTGAAAAGATCGAAACGATTCCCGTCCGCATTCCTCTCAAGCCTGAACGTCGAATGATCTCGGCACTGGGAAAGCATGATGTGTCTGAGTTCCTGCTCGTGCGCGTTCAGGCCGACAACGGGTTGGAAGGCTGGGGCGAGGCGACAGTCACACCTCGCTGGAGCGGCGAGACGTGCCTCGGTGCGAAGGCGATGATCGACGGCGTTCTTGCACCAGCAGTGCTGGGGGCGGATGTCTCGCTGATCGCGGAATTGGATCAGCGAATGGACGCGGTCGCAGTCGGAAACTGGTTTGCCAAGTCGGCGATCGAGATGGCGTGTTGGGACCTGCAGGGACGTGCCGCGAATCGCCCGGTCTATGAACTTCTCGGAGGTGCCTGCCGACCGCTCACCATTCGCAGCCGGTTTTCACTCGGTGCGTACGATCCAGAGCGGGCTCGGCGCAGAGCCCGTGAACTGGTCGAGGCTGGTTTCACGACAATCAAGGTGAAAGTCGGTGTTGACCCCGCAAAGGATGTCGAACGCGTTCAAATCGTCCGCGAAACCATCGGCCCAGAGATCGATCTGACGATCGATGCCAACGGCGGTTGGGATATCGACACAGCGATTCGCTGCATTCAGGAATTGGACGAGTGTCGCCTGACAATCGTCGAACAACCGATTCCGCCGGGAGACTACACTGGCCTGGCACGCGTCCGTGGTGAAACGGGAGCGAAGATTCTGGCTGATGAAAGCTGTTTCAACCTGATTGACGCTCAAGAATTGATTGAACACAACTGCTGCGACGCGATCAGTCTTTACCCCGGCAAAAACGGGGGAATCCGGAAGGCTCGAGAGATTGCCGATCTCGCAGGTCGTCACGGAATCGCCTGCTCGATCGGTTCCAACCTGGAATGGGATCTGGGAACTGCCGCGATGGCACACCTGATCGTTGCGACCCCTAATATGCAGGTCGAAACGTACCCGGGCGATGTTTTGGGGCCGGATTACCACGAGGTTTCGATCGCTCGCAATCCGATCGTGATCAATGGCCCCTTTACCACGTTAGGAACAGGACCAGGGCTGGGAGTTGAAATCGATCGGGAGGTCGTCGAGCGACATCGTTTTTCATAGTTGATCTCAGTCGTTGACCAAGAACGATCAGCGAGGATCGCTGGCGAACGGATCGCCCACTTCAGGCAGATCTGTCACATCACGAGGCAATTCGCGAGGAATTTGTCGCGGTGATTCTTCCTGTTCGTAGTTCGCAGGCAGGATTTCCTGTGGCCTGCGAGCCTCACCACGGGCCAGTTGAGTTCGCAGGCTGTGTTTGAGTGCGAGACGTTGAGAATCGTCGACACCAGCAATCAGTTGAACGTCGTCAACAACGTAGCGTTCAAACTCACGCCGCAACTGAACCTTGGCACCGTAACGATTGTCACCGAGTTGCACAGTGACAGCCTGATCTGAAACCGCGATTCCCTTGAGAGGTGCTTTGAGGTACGAGTCTGCCGACATCCCTGAATTGGGAACAAATCGGGTTTGTGACCAGACCGTGCGATTAAAATCGGAGGTTGACGTCGCCTGGAGGCGTTCTAATGCCTTTTGCTGATCCTGGGGATCGCGTGATGCGCCGATGGCGGAAGCGAATTCCTGGATCGGTACGAGGATCTCCATGGTTGTCTTGAACGACGCAGGAATGCCGGTGAT
>CAIWEX010000583.1 GCA_903911795.1 uncultured Schlesneria sp. | reverse complement strand
TAACCTTCTTCGATCGCCTGGCTCGCTTCACCGCAGATGCGATCCAGCGCCCACTTCAATCCGGCAGGCCCCTGCGACTTCGGATAGGTGATATCGATCGTCTTGGTCTTCCAGCCGCGATAGTTCAAATGCTTGATCGCAGCGAGTTCTTCATTTGTCAGGATCGGATGTGGCACCGCCAGTCGATGACACTGGGCTTCGGTCGATTCCAGCAGGTTTCCTTCGGGACCGATGTAGCACTCCAGCGACATGATGACTTCTTCACGCGTGCTGTCGATCGCCGGGTTGGTCACCTGGGCGAAGAGCTGCTTGAAGTAATCATAGACCAGTCGCGGCTGGTCGCTCATGCAGGCCAGAGCCGTATCATCCCCCATCGACCCGATCGGATCCTTCTTGGTGGTGATCATTGGAACGAGCATGAATTGCAGCGTTTCGGTGGTGTAGCCGAACGACTGCATGTGCTGCAGCAGTTCGTTATTCACCATGCGTTCCGGTGCTTCGACTTCCGGAAGTTCGCTGAGCAGCAGCCGCTGGTTTTGCAGCCATTGCTTGTACGGACGTCGATTGGCAAAGTCCTTCTTCAATTCTTCGTCAGGGATCATGCGCCCCTGCTTGAAGTCAACGAGGAACATTTTGCCGGGCTGCAACCGCCCCTTGATCTTCACGTTCGCGGGATCAACGTCGAGCACGCCGACTTCACTCGCCATGATCACACGATCATCGTGCGTGACGTAGTAACGGCTGGGACGCAATCCGTTTCGATCGAGCGTCGCGCCGATGACGGTACCGTCAGTGAACGAAATCGACGCAGGACCATCCCAGGGCTCTTGCAGGGCCGAGTGATATTCGTAGAAGGCGCGCTTGTCTTCAGGCATCGAATCGTGGTTCTGCCACGCTTCGGGGACCATCATCATGACCGCTTCAGGCAGGCTGCGACCGGTCATCACCAGTGTTTCGAGGGCATTGTCGAAGTTACCTGAGTCTGAGCAATAAGGCTCGATCAGCGGGAACAGCTTCTTCAGGTCGTCGCCAAACAGGTCACTCTTCATGACCCCTTGTCGAGCGTACATCCAGTTCCCGTTGCCGCGAACCGTGTTGATTTCACCATTGTGAGCGATAAATCGCTGCGGATGGGCACGATCCCAGCTTGGGAATGTGTTCGTCGAGAACCGGCTGTGAACCATCGCCAGGTGTGACGTGTAATCGGGGTCCTGCAGATCGTTGAAGAATGGCATGACCTGTTCTGAGGTCAACATCCCCTTGTAAATCAGCACTTTCGACGACAGTGAGCACATGTAGAACTGCAGTGCCTGGGCAAGCTGACCTTCACGCACCGCATGACTGGCTCGCTTCCGGATCATGAACAACTGCCGATCAAAGGCATCCTGATCGATTCCCGCTTGCGAAGCGACGAACAGTTGCTCGAACGCCGGCATCGCTGCACGAGCGGACGGGCCGATGTCGGCTCCCACGGGATCATGCGGCAATGGTCGCCAGCCAATCAGCGTCTGCCCCTGTTCGGTGATCAGGTTGTTGACGGCTTCCTTGGCAATCTGGCGTTGTTCCGGGTCGGTCGGCAGGAACACCACGCCAACGCCGTATGTTCCCGGCTTTGGCAGTGTGACGTTCAGGTCCGCCTTCGCGACTTTGGCGAGGAACTCGTGCGGAATCCCAGTGACAATCCCGGCCCCGTCACCGGTGTTGACCTCACAGCCGCAGGCGCCGCGATGAGCCATGTGCTTCAGCATCCGCAGGGCGTCATCCACGATCTGCCGTGACTTTTCGCCCTTGATGTGAGCAACAAACCCGACGCCGCACGAATCATGCTCGTTAGCAGGATCGTAAAGCCCGTGAGCTTTCGGGGTTCCGTCAGAGTGGAACATTTCTGGGTGACGAATAAACAGTGGTTCGGTCATTTCAGTCATCTCTCGGGACGGCGGGTATTACACCGCACTGGTTTACATCAACTTTTCTGAATCAATTCGGTCGCAGTCTGAGTTCCGGTTTGGCATTCCACCGATACCGACATTCGCCTGCCCAGCCTCGTGACCGGGTGGAGTCGGTTCAACAGGGGGTTCGTTCTCTTTTGGTCGCGGATCTCACTTGGTCGCAGATCTCACCTGATCACTGGGGACGGTTGCGACATCCGTGGCCAAGTCGACAGTACCGGCGGCATCGTGCTCAGTGCCGGGTCGGGAGAACGTCTCCGGATCTTGGTGCAGCAATTCCAGAAAGCGACTGATCGCCGTCGTAAACGGCTTCGTTCGCTTGTAAACAACGTCGAGGCGGCGAACCCACTCGACATCTGCCAGTTCGATCGCGACGAGCGAACCGATTTCCAATTCACGGCGAACGGTTGGGATCGGCAGTAGTCCAATCCCAGAACCAACTTCCACCGCTCGCTTGATGTTTTCGATGTTATCAAAGGCATGGACGACATTGATCGAAACTTTGGCCTGCTTCAGCCAGCGATCGATTTCTTGTCGCATCCGCAATTCCGACGTAAACCCAACCAGTGATTCACCATTCAACTCGCTGACCGGGAGTGATTTTCGATTTGCCAAACGATGCTGCGGGGCCACGACAACGACGATCGGCTGGTCCTGCCATGTTTCGCAGATCAAATCGGCCCGACGCGGAGCAAACGACATCAGGCCCAGGTCCACTTCTTCGTTGGCCACCCGCTCCAGAACTTCTTCCGGATGCAGATACTGAAGATCAAGCGCTGCATCAGGATAGAGTCGCTCGAACTCCTTCACGTAGCAGTCCATCTGCAACAGACCGACGGAGTAGATCGAGGCCACGCGGACGGGGCCCACCACCTTGTCGCGACGCTGCAGAATCCGATCTTCCAGCCGCCGGTAGTCATGCAACAGCTCACGGCACCCATCGTAATAGATTCTGCCTTCTGGAGTTAGCTCAAGAGGTCGGACGGCGCGATTGAGTAATTCGCAGCCGAGTTGTTCTTCCAAAGCCTTCACGATTTCGCTCGCCGCAGGCTGAGAAATTCCATGCGATTTCGCCGCCTTGGAAAAACTTCCCAAGCTCGCAATTTCGCAGAACAACTCAAGATCACGCAGGTTCATCGGTTGGAAGATATCTGGTGGGGAGATAGAGACCTAGGGACAGTATCGCCATTTGCGATGCAGATCGTACCGGTCGGATCCAAAGAAAGTCAACGATTGTCCACCGAAATTGGACTCAAATCCCGCAAAACCGTGCTTCGGACCAGCGCTTTCGGCCGATTTGCGGAACATGGCGTCTGAGTGGAGGCGGCTGATGCATCGGAGATGTTATGCGGCGGACGACTGGGCCGATTTGAAGTTGCCGTCGTCGCTGACATCGTCGAATCGCACGCTCATTCGTTTTGAGACGCCGGATTCTTCCATCGTCACACCATACAGGACGTCCGCGACCGTCATCGATCGCTTGTGGTGAGTGATCATGATGAATTGGGTCGACTGCCGGAACGCCTGGACCACGGCCGTGAATCGTTCGACGTTGGCTTCATCCAGTGCCGCATCGACCTCATCCAGAATACAGAACGGACTCGGCTTGCTCCGGAAGATCGCCATGATCAGTGCGATGGCCGTCATGGTCTTTTCGCCGCCGCTCAGCAGCGAGATACTCCGCAGTTCCTTACCAGGGGGACGCGCCGCGATGTCGATGCCGCAATCGAGGACATCGTTGGGGTCTTCCAGAATGATGTCCCCTTCACCGCCGCCAAACACCTGACGGAACAACTCCTGGAAGTTCGACCGGATCGTGTCGAAGGTTTCGGCAAACAGCCGACGACTTTCGCCATTGATCTTGCGAATGATGTCTTCCAGCGTGTTCTTGGCTTCGACCAGATCCTGGAGTTGCGACGACAGTTGTGTGAAACGGTTTTCCAGCATTTCCAAGTCACGCAGGCTGTCCGTATTGACCGCACCCATCAGTTTCAACTGCTTACGCAGGCGGTTGACTCGGGCATCGATTTCCGGACGCACATCTGCGAACGTCAGGCCATCCGTTGCTCCGCTGGATTCAGGTACTGGTTCGCCGGTTGAATCTTCGTCAGTTTCAGTCGCCTCGGTCTTGTGACCTTTGCCACGAGAGCCGTGTGATTCGGCACGTGCTTGACGCTCTTCTATGATGAGTCGCACTGCGGACGCACCCGATGCAACGACCTCTTCCAGCTTGATCTGATATTCCTCGTCGAGGCGTTCGTTCAACTGGTCAAGCGAGTGTCGAATATCGCGGACACGGATTTCCTCTGCATGCCGACGGTCCGATAGTTCACGCCGTTCCTTGCGAATCGCCAGTTCTTGTTCCACAAGCTGGCTACGTTCCACTCGCAAGGCCAGTTTGCGAGCATGCAGTGCGGTCGATGCGGCGAACACGTGCTCGTTGGCGAGCAGAAGTTCGTCGCGCAGGGCGCGCGTGTTGAGGATGTTCAGCAGGATCTGTTGTCGCTTGGCGAGTGACGCCTGACATCGCCGCTCCGCTTCCTCATACTGAGCCTGGCGTTGTCCCAATTCTTCATCCAGACGAGCGGACTGCGCTCGCATGGCTTCAAGACGTTCCCCCTGCTTGGCAAGATCAAGCTGGTCGGCGGATCGCTGCAATTCGAGTTGTTGAAGCTGATGTTCAACTTCCAGCATTTCCTCGGTGGCGGAGGCAAGACTGGCTTCCAGGTGATGCAGTGACTGTTCGGACGTCGTTGCCAGTTCTTCTGCACTCACCAGTTCCTGCTGCCGCTGCTCAATCTCGGTTGTTGACGCGAGTTGCTGACTGGCGATCGAGTTTCGTTCACGTCGCAGACGATCCAATGTCTGATCTTGAGCCCCCAGGTCCCCTTTCAGATCCGAGAGACGTTGATTGGCGTAGTCGAGTTCGGCCGCAATCGATTCCAGTTCCGAATCGGTGCCGGTCAGTGATTGATAGACCGTTTGCAGGGTCGACTCTTGTGAGGCGATGTCGCGATCCAGTGTCACCAGATCATTCTTCAGGCGTCGCAATTCACTCTTGCGTGAGAACAATGCGGTTTCGCTGCGGATCGTACCGACAAACAGCGTCCCGTTAGCCTCAAGCAACTCACCCTGAAGCGTGACGAAGCGAAGTCCTTTGCCGGGTCCCATCGCCAGTCGGACGGCAATTTCCATTGTCTGCACAACCCAGGTATCTGCCAGCAGACTGACTGCCAGTCCAGTTGTCCCTCGATCAGACAACACCAGTCCATCGGCTCGCATCACGACACCGGGCTCACGCGAAAGATCGGGAAGCTTTTCGGGATCAAATTGCAGGTGAACAAATCGCGAATGCTGTACCGCTTCCGGAATCGGCTGGCTGGCAGGCCGATCTGGAATCGCGACGAATCCAACTCGATTTGTCAGCAGAACGGTTCCCTGGTTCAGGTAGTCGAGCAACCCCTGATACTCACGCAGGACGATCAACTGGGCTCGTGACCCCAGCGCGACTTCCAGCAGTGCGGCATGTTCCAGATCGACATCCAGCAGATCTGCGACGCTGCCGATGATCGAATTCCAGGGAGGATAGGGCGACGAGCGTGCTCGTTGCAGAATATCCTTGACCCCGATCCCCAGTCCTTCCTGGCGCAGTTCCAGATCTTCCAGCAGACTCTTACGTGCGACGGATGCACTGCGGCGTTCTCGCTGCTCTGCGAGTCGTTGTTTGGCTTCTTCCTGCTCACCGAGCAGCGAAACTCGTCGGGCTTGAGCTTCCCGAAGAGACTGCTGTGCGGCGGTCTGACCGAGGACCGCTTCATCGACGCGACGCAGACACTTTTCTCGTTCCAGTTCCTGACCGGCGAGATCACCATCGAGCTGATCAAGCTGAGAACCAACTTTTGCCAGGAATGCCTGAATCGTCCCAATCTGTGATTTGAGCGTAGTAACGGCGTTGGCACCCGCCGACACCATTTTCGTCAGTTCCAGACGGCGGGTTCGATCCAGCTCTAACTGCTCCCGGCGTATCGCGAGATCGCGCGTCTTGGTTTGCAGTTGCTCGTCCTGCGTCGCGCAGCGATGTCGATTTTCGGAGTACGACGCTTCGTCCTCCGCCAGACGACGCTGATGACGCACAATTTCGTCGGCGGTCTCATGCACGCGGCGACCGAGTACCAACTGCTGCTTGTTCAACCTGAGCAGTTCCGACTCCAGTTCCTGCAGTCGAGCCAGTTGGTACGTGATTGTCGTGTCATGACCGGCGATCGCTTCGCGTCCCGCCGCGTTACGACGATCGACTCCGCGGAGTTCATCGTCCAGTTGAGATAGATCGGCGTCGAACGCCGCTTCACGGGCTTCCAGTTCGCGATGTCGTTCCGTCAGTTCATCAACACGCCCGGCGGATGAGGCAAGCTGTTCTTCTACGAGACCGAGTTCGGCGGTAAGGTGCCGAAAATCGTCTGCCGCCAGGCCAAACCACCACTGCTTCAGACCAACAGAGACTTCACGATACTTCGCGGCTTTGGCAGCCTGACTGCGAGTGGAATTGAGCTGAGCCTCCACTTCATCAACGATATCCGTCAACCGTTCGAGGTTTTGAGCGACACGTTCGAGCTTTCGCTGGGCTTCGACTTTACGTGATTTAAAGCGACTGATCCCGGCCGCTTCTTCGAAGACCGCACGGCGGCTGGTCGGATTAGCCTGCAGGATCTGATCAACTCGACCTTGTTCGATGATGCTGTAGGCACTCGTCCCCGCACCGGTCCCCATGAAGAGGTCTTTGATGTCCTTCAGACGGGCGGTGGCTCGATTGAGCAGGTATTCGGCATCGCCATTACGCCAGATGCGACGGCCGATGTGGATTTCCTGGGCGTCGCTGGGGAGCCAGCCAGTCGCGTTGTCGAATGTGATTGTTGCTTCTGCGTAAGCGCTTGGCTTACGACCAGCCGAGCCATTGAAGATGACGTCCGTCATCTCTTTCCCGCGCAGACTGCGAGCGGACTGGTCACCCAGAATCCACTTCATGGCGTCAACGACATTACTCTTCCCACTGCCGTTCGGCCCGACGACGCCGGTAATGCCCGTCGAGAAGTCGAACCGCGTGCGGTCGGCAAAGCTTTTGAAGCCGAACAGTTCGAGGGATTTAAGCATGTCGAACGACTGACTGAATTCTGGTGTCGTCGCTGTGGCGACGTCCGGTCTGGATGGTACCAAAGCCCGGCTCAAACAAGCCGGGCTTTACGTGGAAGTTGAAGTGAGATTTGTCGGTATCAGGGTCTCCCGCAGCGTGCACTGGTGATGTACAGAGCACTGATTTGGGGCTTGAGTTACTTGTCCTACTTTTTCCAGGTTGGCAGCCAGGAAAACATTCCTTTTGGCTTTTCTTTAGATGTGCGTCCAGGCAGAACCACACCGTTCCGTTCTGATGTTGGTTCCGTTTCCTTGGCAGACTTGGATTCAGGATCAGATTTTTTGTCGCTGTCCTGTGGCACGCTCGCCATGTTTCCGCGTGCTTCTGCCTGCTTCCGCTCAATATCACGTTCGCTAGGCTCTTTCTGTTCCGGGAACAGGTTGGGAGACATGTTCGGGCGTCCGACTTTCGTCTTACGTTTCTTGCCAGGTGCTTCGGCTGAGGTACCTGGCCGGTAGTAGACGCGGCCTCCTTCGGGGAGTTCATCAATTGCGAGCGTTTTCGGCAGGTTTTTCTGTTTTGATGCATCGGCGAGCATCTGCACCACTTCGGGGTACGTTGCTCCCAATTCATCGGCGGCTCGGATCACGTCAGCGACCTGAAGCGAACATTCGCGCCGTTGATCGGGCTTGCCGACTTCGAATCTGGAAAGGGTCACCGTCGACGCCCCGGGTTGAGACGTGATGATGATGTGCCGCCCGGCTGACAGGTACATCGGGGTCTGGAATTCCTGATTGGCACCGAACAGCACGATTTCCGGACGCGTTCTGGTCAGTGCATGAACCATTGGCTCACCTCCTGTGTGGAGTGCATGCAGCGTGAACGCTCCGGCACGGCGAGCAGGCTTCCCCTCTTCTTCATTTTCACGGATTCCCAGGACCTCGGCACGAATAAAGGGGTCTCGCTTATCGAGGGTCCAGAGCGACCGGAATGAGCCATAGCGAGTTTCGGCACTCGGTTCGTTCATCAATTCACGCAGTGCCAAGTGAGCTTCCGCATCTTCAATCGTGGCGATTGCAGACAGGGCAAACACCCGGAAGGCACGTTCCTGACGGGCCGATTCCACCAGGGCACCGAGACCATCGGAATTCCCCAGGTAGGCCAATGCTGCTGCGGCATAGAACCGAACTTCCAGCAGCGGGGACGTGAGAGCTTCCTTCAGGATTGGAATCGCCTCGTTCCCGATCGCCTCCAGTTCCAGACTGCATTCTTCCGCACGTTCTGCAGTAAAGATCTCCTTGGCCAGTTTCTGCATTCGAACGCGGGTGCCGACCGGGGTTTCACGGAATGCCAGGTGACGGATCACCTGCAGATACCGGGGGTAGTTGTCCTTGTAACGGGGATGTACGCTCAGCACGAGTTTCTGATCGGTCTTAGCTTTCGCCATTGGCTTCTTGATCCCATGTTCATCAAAGTCATGGAACCGTCGGCCGATCACTTCCGCCAGACGTTGCGAGTTTCGAATGCTGCGGAAATCGTGACGCAGATACATTGCCAGTTCACGTTCCTTGAGAACGGTTGCACCGCCGAGTACGCGACCTCGCTTCAACAGTTCCGGTGAATTGCTGGCATCACTGCCGATACCGGCAGTCAAGACAGCTCCCTGGGCTCGGGCATACGCGTGTCCTTGCAGAGGAGCGGCCATCCCGGGGACAAACGCCTGCTCTGTCAGATACGTGTCCATCAGCCAGCCACCAGCGAGGCTGCTGGCTTCGGCTCCATCGGGCATCCGGATTTCGACGTCCATCGTTTCGCCCTTTTTGGTCAGCGGCTGAAGATAGGCGCGAACCAGAACAAGAGCTGTGTCAGGTGACTGAAGGAGCTGGTTGGGATTCGGGACACCGCGACGCTTCATCTCGTTCATGAGCGCCGTGCGATATTGTGAAGGAGCGGGGTCGCCCCCCGTCCCATTCAATCCGACAACCAGTCCGACCCCTTCCACGATGACCGGCTGCAGCCCGGAATAGGTCGTGTAATCTCCAATGAGTGGGGTTTCGATTTTCGTTTCATACCGTTTGTCGGTGGTCTCGTCGTCGTCATCGCCGCGAGGTGGGGAACTGGCAGCGAGAAATGTGTAGGAACAGGTGACGGCAATTCCGAACAGCACTGACCAACCCAAGGGGCGCAATGGAAACATGGCCTGCGAATCCTTTCGTGGGATGGAAATAGCACCGGAATCCTGCCGGTGAATCGTGTTTGATGCGAAGATATGAGGTCGTCCAGACCGGACACCGAAAGGGCGTACGATCCCGACGCGGGTTCATTGGAATTAAGATGTATCTGGGGTCAGAGAGGGGCGAAGCGTAGGTGGACATCTCAAGTCGGTCAAGATGAGTTCCACGAACGACGTCCTGTTTTCAGACCACCGGTCTTTTCTGCCGATGCTCATGGTATCGCGTAATTCCAGCGTCGTTGAACTACCCTCGAACCGCGGACTGACATTGCTGCGAATGACCGAAAGCGGGTAACCATGGGCCTTGAAATCTCACGTCAATTACGACATATCTTGCCGTTACTTCCAGGTGAACCGCCATGTTCGGCAGCAAATGCCCGTTGCGATTCGGAACCAGCCGACAGGCCCGGGAGCATTCTTCGCGTGGGTGCATCTGGTGGCTGGGAGTCGTTCCTGCGTGGTTGCTTCTGATCGGTATCAGCCTGACGGCTGAACCGAATCTCGTTTTGGAACCGCTAGGCGATTTTGTTACGAGTGATCCGTTGCCAGCACCGCGAATTTTCACGTCGGGGCGAACTCCAAATCAACAGCATGTCGCGACGGGGCTGAACCATCTGGTTGATCGGTCACGACTGGTTGGACAATCTGCGACGATGACGCCGGGCCTTCAGCCGCTCATCCCGATGTATTCACCACTGGCTCCACCAGTTCAACGAGCGATGCTCAGTTCACTCGGAGGAGAAGTCTATGGCAGCATGCAGACACTCAGTCTGCAGATTGCTGGCGGGTCGTTGCGAACGGTCAGCAATCGAATCGTCAACACAGACCTGTTCCTGCACGAAGGGGACAGTCTGTATCTCGCGGATAACAATACAGATTCCCTCAGTTCCGGCGCGCCGATCATTCGAGGCCAGCAGCCCGTCTCGTTCGTCAGCGGCTGGATGCAGGGTTACGGTGGTTCCGGCGGATACAGTTACGATGGAAATGCCTCAGCTTCGGACTTTGGCATGGGTGGCATGGCGTACGGAATCGATCTGGGACGCGACGAAACAGGCGTCATCGGAATCATGGGCGGAAACACATTCACATCGTTCGATGATAATTTGTCCGATTCCGTTCGCGTGAATTCGTTTCAGATTGGAATCTTTGGCCTGAAACGAAACGACGTCTCGTACTTTTTCGGTGTGATGAACTACGGACACAACCGATTTGATGTCAATCGAATTGCAGGTCTGGGGATCGCGCCCTCCGCTGCGAGCAGCAGCTTTGCGGGAAACCAGTTTGGCAGCTATTACGAATTGGGAATGAATCTGGAAACAAATTCATTCCAGCTGCAACCATTTGCGGGGCTGCAGCATGTTGTCATGTCGAACAGCCAGGCGCACGAGTCTGGTCCCGCGGGCTTGAATGTTGCTGCAGAAAACTTCAATTCGCTCCAGTCCCACCTCGGAGCTCGATTGATCGCCCATCGCCTGACCGATGCCCATGGTCGACGATGGACGCCGTATCTCAATGGACGCTGGGCCATGGAATTACTTGACAATCAGGCATCGGTCTTTGCTTCATTGAATGGAGCACCATCAGCCGGTTGGGTTGTTTCGGGAAATCAGCCCGCACGAAATATCGGCATGATCGGTCCCGGTCTGACGGTCGAACTGAGCCGCGGGATGTCGCTCTTCGCGGCTTACGAATACCAGTGGGGTGCCAATTTCCGGGCACAGACTGGGACAGGTGGATTCCTGTTCACGTTCTGATGTCTGTGCAAATCAATGCTGGTGGTCAGGGTGATTTTGACTTCACGCAACGGAAACCGACGGCGTCATCACCGTCATCAATCTTGTACTTGCGACGCGTGCTGCTCGTCAGTTTGTCATACTGATCTTTCCACGAACCACTTCGCAAAACAATAGCTTTCGAATCCGCAGGAACCGCAGTTCCGTCCGCAGGAGCCTTGGAGTAATCGTCCGACCAGCCATCGGCCGTGAACTCCCACAGATATCCGTGCATGTCGTAAAGACCCCAGGGATTCGGTTTGAGTGCACCGACCGGCGGGTCATTTCCAGCAGCATTGCCTGTATGCCAGCCATACTTGTTCAGTATGGAAGCCTTCTTATCCAGATCACCTTCCGCGCGAGCTTCATCCCCGAAACTGTACTTGGTCGTTGTTCCGGCGCGGCAGCAGTATTCCCATTCCGCTTCGGTAGGGAGCCGAATCACTTCGTCCTCAGCAATCAGTTTGTTCTGGCGCAATGCCTCGGTGATTTTCCTGCAGAACAAATTCGCATCTTCCCACGACATCAGTTCGACCGAGTTCCTCGGTCCTTTCCAGCGACTGGGATTTTTCCCCATCACCGCCTGATACAGGTTCTGCGGGACTTCATATTTGGCAATGCCGAACTTGGACTTCAGCGTCACTTCGTGAACGGGCTGTTCATTCGGTTCACTCTTCGATCCCATTTGAAACGATGCCGGGAACTTTCCCTCACCGGGGGTGATCGCCACGAATTCCTCGGCAAACGTCTTTAACAGTTCTACAGTCTTGCTGGCGGGCTCCTGAGCAGGAGCTTCCATCTGCCAGGCGAGATTCATCGTCACGATTGCGATTGCGGCCAACCAGGCCATCCGTCCGAGGCTGCGGAACATGGGAATCTCCGGATAACAACTTGAATGATCTACGATGAATCCTGCGTACTATCGCATCTTGCGCAATAGAACCGGCATACCAAACGTCTCTTCGAACAGAGTGCCAGACTGCTTCAGTGCCAACTGTTCCAGGCTGAGGTCTTCAACCTGAGGGATCGATATCACCAGGCGACCACTTTCCCTGGAGAACCGCAATTCGTGAAGTCGCTGCGCGTGCGAGGCTTCCAGAGCATCCGCAACGCGCAACATCGCTGCCATCTTCACAACGGCGATTCGCTGATCTCGATTCAATGCGGTGAATACCGTATGCGTTGGCTTGGGCGACGCCCGACGGTGGTAACGCGTGGTGAGTGAGACGAGTTGCACGTCCGAACGACTGAGCCCAAACAACTCGCTGTTCTGGATCAGGTACATCGAATGCTTGTGATAGCTCCCTGTACTGACATACAGCCCGATTTCGTGCAGTAACGCGGCGACTCGCAGCAGCAATTCGTACCGCGGGTCAAGTTGATGCTCATCTCGCAGTCCTTGAAACAGGATCTTGCAGAGCTTGGCAACTTGTTTGGCATGTTGTTCATCGAAGTCGAACTTCCGGCCCAGATCGACGGCCGATCGAATCACCTGATTGGCGAAGTCTTCGTTCCATCCGCCGCGAGTCGCCATCTGTTTCAGCAAACCGTCGCGCAGATTGATGCTGGAAACAATCAC
>CAIWEX010000582.1 GCA_903911795.1 uncultured Schlesneria sp. | reverse complement strand
TGCGCCGGAAACTCAGGCCTCACCCTCCCGTCGCGGGGATCACCAGACTGATGGCGTCCACGGGAGGTACGTCTCTTACACGAAAAATCGTCGAATGTCGGTGCCAGCCAATCGACATGCCGCCCCCGCCACCCGACCGAGAGAAATTGATGTGGATAACATTACCCCCACCCCACTTTGAAAAAGCCGTTTGCCCCCCCCCTTCCAACAGAAGTTTGTCCAAAATCGGGTGAACACGTCCCGGTAACCGTGTATACTCGGGCCGACCGAAATTGTTTCTGGAAAAGGAAATTGCCCGATGTACCTGCGGATGGCTCGACGGCTGTTGTTGGAAACCGATAAGCGATTGCTCTGGAAGCTGGCGTACAACTTCGGATTCAAAGGGATGCTGTCGGTCGAACGCTTCAAACGGCGGATGAAACGGGGCGAGTTTTTCCCGCCATTTTTGTACATTTCGGTGATCAACAGTTGTAACCTGCGCTGCCAGGGATGCTGGGTCGACGTCGCGGCCAAGCAGCAGATCATTGACCTTCCGGCGATGAATCGGCTGATTAACGAAGCCAAGCAGGCCGGCAACAGCTTTTTCGGAATCGTCGGGGGTGAGCCATTCATGCACCCTCAACTGCTGGAGATTCTGGCGGCTCATCCCGATTGCTATTTCCAGGTTTTCACGAACGGTCACTTCATCACCCCCGAAGTCGCGGCTGAATTGCGCCGACTGGGAAATGTCACTCCGCTGATCAGCGTCGAAGGGACCGAAATCATCAGCGACGAACGGCGGGGGCGAATGAACGTTCTCTCCAAGACCATGGAAGGCTTGCAGAACTGCCTGAAAAACAAAGTCCTGACGGGTGTCTGTACCAGCGTTTGCCAGACGAATATTGACGATCTGGTCAACGAAGCGTGGCTTGATCGATTGATTGAAATGGGAGTCATGTATTCGTGGTTTCACGTTTATCGACCGATGGGGCCGAATCCACAGCCGGAACTGTCACTCACGCGAGAACAGCAACTGCGGATTCGAAAATTTGTCGTTGATATGCGAGTGAAAAAGCCGATTGGAATCATCGACGCCTATTACGACGGAGAAGGCCAGGCGATTTGTCCCGCCGCTTCGGGGCTGACGCACCACATCAATCCCTGGGGCGGGATTGAGCCCTGTCCGATTATCCAGTTTGCGAAAGAATCGATTCACGAACAGCGTCACATCAAGGACGTGATCGGCCAGTCAGAATTCCTGCGAGACTTCCGCCAGTTGGCGGCGAAATCAACCCGCGGCTGCATTGTGCTGGAACGCCCCGATCTGCTGCACGAACTTGTCGTACTGCACAACGCAGACGATCAGACGGCACGCAAGACTGCGGTAGCAGAGTTATTGGCTATGGAATCGCGCCCGTCACAATTTGGTCCGGGACAGGAGATCCCTGAACGAAGCTGGGCCTACCGGCTTGCCAAGCGATTCTGGTTCAATGATTTTGGAGCCTACAAAGCGCTGGACGCCAGCATGGCCAAGCCAGTTCATTCGTGAGGTTTCCGCATTCGGTCACGTGGCACGCAATCGACTCGACAATGTTCCGTGCCAATCTTGTGCGCCGTCCGAATTTTTGATTGCGACAAGCGTTGTAATCCATCGTCCGTGATTTGAGTACCCGCCAATTGTGGCAGCGGCGAACGGATCATCAATTACCATTCCATCCTTGGTCAAGCAGGTTTGCCTGAGGACGTAGTATCACTGGTCGCAAGGTGGTAAAGTATTGCATGGCGACGGTTGATGGAGAAATCTCCGCGGTGTCGCCTGAATGGAACAAACGGATGGGTCACTGCTCGAACGCGAAGTCGACGCTGCCATGAACGGACTAGAAGTTTCCCATCTCAAAAAACTCTACGGTGATGTGACAGTTGTCGATGACTTGAGCTTCCACGTTGAACCTGGAGAGATCTTTGGACTGATTGGTCCCAATGGGGCTGGTAAGTCGACCACGATGATGATGATCATCGGACTTCTGCAACCCGATGGTGGGACGATTAGTTTCGATGGAGTGCGATTTAATCCTCAAAACGTGGAAATGCGTTCGCGACTGGGAATTGTGCCTCAGGAACTGGCGATTTACCCGGAACTGACGACCGTCCAGAATTTGCGATTCTTTGGAGGTCTGAACGGTGTGCGTGGAAACCGACTGACGGAACGAGTCGACTATGTGCTGGATTTGATCGGGCTCAGACAAAACGCAGATCATACGCCGAGTACTTTTTCCGGCGGAATGTCGCGACGGCTGAATTTCGGAATCGCCTTGATCCATGAACCGCGATTCGTAGTCCTTGATGAACCCACAGTCGGAATCGACCCGCAGTCCCGATCCAGCCTGCTCGATGCTGTGCGACAACTCGGTCGCGACGGTGTCGGGGTGCTGTATGCCTCCCATTACATGGATGAAGTTGAGGCTGTCTGCCATCGCGTGGCAATTATGGATCGGGGAAAGCTGCTCAAGGAAGGGACGCTTGATCAATTACTCGATCGAAGTCGCATTGACCTTTGCGTCACGGTATCAGAATTACGGCCCGAGTTGCGAACGGAACTTGCAGCGATCGCCGAAGTTTTGGCGGAACCGGACGGAACCGTCCGTATTCTGGTTCGCGAGACATTAGAAGTCCAGAAGCAAGGGAACTCGGCTCATTTACGGCGGGTTCTGGAATTGCTGGAGAGAACAAAAACCCCATTGATGGGGATCAAGACTCAGGAAACCAGTCTGGAAACGCTGTTCTTGAGTCTGACGGGAAGGACGTTAAGAGACTGAATGGAATTCTGGGAAATCACCGTCAAAGATCTGCGCCTCATTCTAAAAGACCGAGGGGCGCTTTACACATTACTGGCATTGCCGGTCGTATTTATCGCCATTTTAGGGGTGTCGACCGGGCAACTGATTACGACTCACGATGCATCCAAGCTGGTGAAGATCGGCGTCGTCGACGAAGATGGCGGCGAAATCTCGGCACATGTCTTTCGAGATTTGGCAGCAATTGGCGGACTCAAGGTCAGCAAAGTCGATAATCGAGACGAAGCCAAATTGCGACTGCAGGATGGACGCAGCAGCGTCGTCGTTATTCTGGGCAAGGATTTCAGCAACCGTGTTGATGATCTGAATCTGAGTGACGTATTTGACACAGAACATGGCAAACTGTCTGCCGGCTTGTCCGCGATCGATATGCAGGTCGAAAGTGGCGCCGCATTTGTCGGCGTCGCGGAACTGGTACAATACGTTGTCCTCTCTGCGGTCTTGCGTGTTGTGGCTCCTGAAGTTGCCAAGCGCAACCCGCTGCTCTCGCGGATTCTGGACCGCATGATCGAGCAACATCAGGCAGATCTCGAATCGGGCGTGGAGAATCCTCGCCCCGCTCCTGTCAAACCGGGCTCCAGTATCATCTACCAGACTCTGGTACCGGCGTTCATGGTCATGTTTGCGTTTTTCCTGGTGAATATCATGGCGAGTTCGTTCATCAATGAACGCAAACTCGGCACGTTGAAGCGACTGCAGGTTTCGCGAGTCACGCCTGTGCAACTCATGTTCGGCAAGACGATGCCGTTTCTGATCGTCTCGATTGCTCAAAGCGTGTTGTTGTTTCTGTCTGGAAAGCTGATGTTTGGCATGTCGTGGGGGA
>CAIWEX010000581.1 GCA_903911795.1 uncultured Schlesneria sp. | reverse complement strand
GTCAGGATGCGAGGGACGATCACCGCGCATTCCAAAATCGTCCGCTGTCGCTACGAGACCTCGACCAAAAAACTCCTGCCACATCCGGTTGACGGTGACTCGCGCGGTTAAAGGATTTCGTTGATCGACCAGCCACTGAGCCAGTTGCAAACGTGTCAACTCTTGATCGTTGCCGGTCGACTCAGTTGGATTCAGCCACGCTGGAAATGCAGGCTTCACGTCCGGGCCCCGGACTCGGAAATCACCACGGTCATGAACATACGTCTTTCGAGGAGTAAACGCCGCTTGCATGACGGCAGCGCGCGTGGCGAAGGCCTTCGGAAACTCCTTTTTCAAGTCGTTAAGCGGCTTCTGCAGATCAGCCAGCTTCAACCCTGCAAATCGCTTCTCATTGACGATCGAACCTCGCGTCAGGAAGTAGTCCAGCAGATCGTCCTGCTGGCGCGGTGTCCGCTTATTCCATGGACGACGAACGATTTCACACCCTTCGAGCTGCCCTTCGCCGAGGTTTCCTCCCCAGATCAACCCCAGCAATTCCCATTGCCGATCCCAGATGTGGTCTTCTCCGGGATGTGTCGCCGCATGCAGACATTTCGATTCCCACTGTTGCTGGAGTTCAGTTAATCCCAAACGGAACGGTTCGATGATCTCGTGCCGCCGCTGTGCATACCGGGGGTATGCATGGAAGTAATCAGCCTTCTCGTCTGACAGCGGGGCGTCGATGTTAACTTCATCCGCGTTATCGAAAAACGCGTAGAGTTGAAAGAATTCGGCCTGGGTCAGCGGATCATATTTGTGATCGTGACAGCGTGCACATCCAGCCGTCAGGCCAAGCCAGATTGTCCCGACCATGGAGGTCCGGTCGACAATTTGAGCGACTCGATACTCTTCCAGGTCCGCTCCCCCTTCGCGATTGCTGAGCGTCTGCCGAAGAAATCCTGTCCCCAGAACTCGATCCATCGCTTCCGTTGATGTGCCTGTTCCGCCCGGCAGCAGGTCTCCGGCAAGTTGCCGCATTGTGAACTCGTCAAACGGCAGGTTCTCGTTCAGCATCCGGATGACCCAGTCGCGATAGCGCCACGCGACCGGCCGCAACTGGTCGGTCAGATGCCCATCGCTGTCGCCATAGTGACACAGATCAAGCCATGGCCGAGACCATCGCTCGCCGTAGTGGGGCGATGCAAGCAGGCGATCGATCAGACGTTCATAGGCGTCTGGTCGCACATCCTGAAGGAACTCATCGACCTCGGCGATTGTCGGCGGAAGTCCGATCAGATCCAGAGTCACACGTCGAACCAATGTCGTACGATCGGCTGCCGGAGAAGGGGCGATTCGTTCACGTTCCAACCGGTGAATGACAAACGCATCCAACCCATTTCGAAGATCGCTACCCCGAGTCGCAGGAGCGATGTGGGGAGACACCCGCACAAACGCCCAATGAATTTCTGCGGAGATTGCTGGAGTGCTGCCGGGCATCACGAGAAAGAGGAGGAGAACTGAAATCGTACGGAACTTCATATTCTCAAGCCCCCCGGACCTTGAAGGTCACTCCGCGTTAGGCCAGAACCGCCCAGCGTCGGTTAGAGAAATCGGCGTCGAATCCAATGCTGAGCAGAGTGATGCAGGCCCGTTTTGACTTCTGTCATTAACGACCGAAGTCATCATGGCAATTCCGGCAACCGCAATTCAACTGTACTGCGACGCAGAAATGCGTACCGAGTTCAGAATTGCGGATCGCCGAAAGGAGTGAAAAACGGGTGCCAGGCTTTGATGTGAATCGAAGCCTGGCACCCGTTTAAGAATCAGTTTTGCGGCTGGGTGGCGCGGTCTGACCAACGGGAGGGCCCTGGAAAGTTTGTGCATGCTCGTTCTTTCCGGCCCATCGCTCCGCTCTGACCCGACCACCCTGCCGATTGACGGCGACCGAACAGCGCACCCTTTGGGAAGAAGAACTTAACGCAGAGACGCAAAGGCGCAGAGACGCAGGGAAATTGCTCGCTTCTGTTCGTACCTTTGCGCCCCTGCGCCTCTGCGTTAAATTCTTGTCCGAATCGAAGGGCCTATCGGAACTATCAGGGCGAACAAAGAGCAGTGCCACGCTTCAATTCCTATCGAAGCCTGCCACTGTTCACCCTGCTGACGTTCGGAATCGGATGGCATCCGATTGAACACCGACAGATAGAGTTTCTCTACCCTCCTGCCGATTGACGGCGCGCCCAGAGGAATTTAACGCAGAGGCGCAGGGGAATTGCTCGTTTCTGTTCTTACCTTTGCGCCCCTGCGCCTTGGCGTCTCTGCGTTAAATTCTTGTCTGAATCGAAGGGCCTGATCGGAACTCTCAGGGCGACCAAAGAGCAGTGCCAGGCTTCAATTCCTATCGAAGCCTGGCACTGTTTGAGAACCTGGTTTTCAACTAGCGGTTAAACAGAAATGCCGGGCTGTTGATCAGAGCCCACATCAGATCCTGTGCACCATCTGCCAGTCCGTTGTCTGTGACGTACTTTTCACCCTGCTGCCGTTCGGCATCGGTTGGCATCCGATTGAACACCGACAGATAGAGTTCTTCCACCATCTGCTTCGGAGTCGCCTTGGCAGTCACCAGTCGGGTAATCAACCCCTGGGGATGCACGATTGCTTCCGAGATCGTCGGCCCGTTGATCAGAGTCAACGTCTGAGCGAGGCTCACTTCCGATGAGCGTTCGCATTCACAGGGTGATTCACGTGGAGCTCGGCCAAACATGTCGAGGAACGACACCGAGGCCGAAGAATCGGGAAGCTGAGATGCATGGAAACCACCAGGCACACCTGGCAGGTTCGTCGGAGCCCCTGTCGCCGTCATGATGGCGTCGAACAATTGCTCCGCGGCCAGGCGTCGCGGCGTGGCATGCGAGTAGTTCACGTCGTCGTCTTCGTTCCAGTGATGCGTCGCAAAGCTGCGTTGGTATGTATGTGAACTGACGATCGTCCGCAGCAGATGCTTCAAGTCAAATCCACTGGCTATGAAGTCGCTGCTCAGCGCATCGAGCAACTCTGGATTCGTTGGTGGATTGCTCAGGCGGATATCATCGACGGGATCGATGATCCCCTTGCCATTGAGATAGCTCCAATACCGATTCGCCAGACTCTTGGCAAAGTATGGGTTTTCCTTGGCAGTCAGCCAGCGAGCCAGCTTGATACGTGGAACATCACTGCTCAGGTCGATCCCTTCAATCTGGAAGGGGAATGTGGCAGCAGCTGGCTGACCTGTTCCCGCATGAATGACTTGAGCGGGTGACCGCATGTCGTAAACGACTTCTTCTTCCGTCTTCTTACCACCCTTGCGGCCGACACCACCGAAAAACGCAGACAACTGGTAGTACTGGGTCTGAGTCCACTTCTCAAACGGATGATCGTGGCACTGAGCACAAACGAAGCGTGTGCCGACAAAAACCTGGGTCATGTTCTCCATGACTTCGCGAGGTTCGCGGGCGATCCGATAGTAATTGGCCGCAGGATTTTCCAGCGTGCTGCCACTGGCGGTCATCAAATCGTAAACGATTTCGTTGTAAGGGCGATTCGTGGCGACCTGCTCACGAATCCAGTTGCGGAATGCCCAGACACCTTGCTCGTTGATGAATTTCCGATTCGACATCAACAGGTCGCTCCACTTGAGCGTCCAGTGATCGACATATCCAGGTGAATCCAGCAGTTCGTCGATCTTTGCCAGTCGTTTGACGCGCGACTGACGCGGATCGTTCAGGAACGCGCGGGTTTGTTCGCCTGTAGCTGGCAAGCCCGTCAAATCCAGCGAGACTCGTCGCAGGAAGTCGGCATCTGTACACAAGTCTGCCGACTGGATCTTCAGTCGCTTCAGCTTGTTATTGACGTGCATGTCAATGAAGTTGAATTCTGGGGAATCCTTCCATTGGTAACCGTCGCGCGTACCCAGCACAAGTACGGTGTTGGAAGCATAGGTCCCTTCATACCGAACCAGAATCGCGGCTTCGCCGCGTCGAACCGCTTTGACCTGGCCTGAACCACCGACGGTGGCGACTTCGAAATTGCTGGTTTCAAAAATGGCATCGCGAGTTACGTCACGAGTGCTACCGTCGTCAAATGTGGCAACCACCTGCATCTGCTGTTTGTTTCCGGATCGTTCCAGAATGGGGTTGCGAGGCACAATTTGAAGCGAGACTGGCCGGGTTGCTTCGCTGAACTTGCAACCTTCCGCGATCCACTGATGGATGATCTTGTAGGCACGCGATTCTTCATCGAACAGGAATCCCCCTTCGTGAGGTACCCCTTGAGTTGGCTTCAGCAACATCAGGCTGTCGCTGGGATTCGCTCGATTGAAGCGGCGACCCGAGACATCGTCGACCAGAGCTCGATAGTCGTAAATCGGGTCGTAACCCCGCAGGCTCAACTTGAAGCCCTTGCGCCCCTGTTGAGCCCCGTGGCAGGTTCCAGCATTGCAGCCGACCTTGGCCATCATCGGCTCCACATCGCGGATGAAGTCGGTCGGCATCGACACGACATTCTTAACTTCGACGGGAACCTTCACGGTGTGACCGCCGGCGGCAACAACCAGTTCGGTGGCCCCGACAGCGACAGGGACAACATATCCGTCTTTATCGACGGAAATCTGCGTTCCACCAGCAGTACGCGTCGCCACGTCAGTCAGGTCAACCGACTTGCCATCGGCTGTCTGACCAATCACCAGCACTCCGCGAGCATCACGGACGTTGCTCAGAACCAATCGGTCAGGCACCGTCTGGATCTTGATGATCGCCGGAGCCGGGGCCTCCTGAGCAGAGACTGTCGACGCCGCCATCACCAGTGATAGACAACACAGGTTGCGGATTCCAAAATTCAGTGAACGCATGACTGCTTCCTTGGAAATCTCAGTTGACGCCCGCGACGGCGGGTGCAAGTGTGACGGGAACGAATTCCTTGACCAGGGCTCCCGTCTCGGCATCAAACAACCGGACAATACCATCCAGACCGCCCGTCGCAACCAGTTTCCCATCCGGGCGAAACGCGACTGCGAAAACTCCTGCCGAATGTCCCTTCAATTCCACCAACGGCTGGTCGACATCCGTCTTGTAGATTCTGGCAGCGCCGCTGGTGGCATTGCTGCTGCCAACGACGAATTTCGTTCCATCGGCGTTGAATTCCAATGCCACGATGCGACCGGGCAGCTTTGTGTAACTCCGCAGTCGATTGAAGTCGTCGCCAATCTGTCGCGCCTGGGTCCGAAAGATTTTGTAGAGCTTAGGTTCGCCATCCGCGCCACCGATCAGGACCTGCTCTTCCTTCGGATGCCGTTGAACCGCCATGAGCCCACCTTTGAGAGCCCCGGGAGTGATGCTGGTAATGTTGTCGATGAACTGTGACGTCTTGAGTTCCGTCAATTTCATCGACATATCCCGGCTGACGCTAAT
>CAIWEX010000580.1 GCA_903911795.1 uncultured Schlesneria sp. | reverse complement strand
CCTGAATCGCGCAGGGTGACGAATGCCAGATTGATTTGACAACGACGTGGTGACGCCTTTGGAAAGACTGCCAGGCAGGGGCCGTCGTTCAGTTTCAAGCAGTTCTTGATTGTCACCGTCCGCGGAACTTCGGCCAGCCATACTGCGGCGCCATGGACGCGAAATGAACTGTTTTCAATCTGAATGCGCGACTTGTCATGACTACCAGGATCAGCATCCCATGGCTGCCAGCCCACTACGGCAAAGTTCTGTCCTTCACCCGCAGAACTGCTGTGCTTTCTTTCGAAGGCGCAGCCGCGGATTGCAAGCTCCTGAGATTTCACCAGCAGCATTGCGGGAAGTGATTGTCCCGCGTCTTCACAAACAACAGTCAGGTTTTCCAGCGTGACGGATGTTCCCGCCAGACGCAGTGGTTCACTGCCAATCTCGATGACGGGATTGACGCCCGGTTCCCCGCGAATCGTCAGTGCTCCTGCGTTGACAATCTTGCCGACATCGTACGGTCCCGCTTCCGTCAGCAGGATTTCTCCCACGGAATTCGGGGCAGGTAATGCCAGCAACCCCTCGCTGGTGGCAGGGCTGACTGTTGTCACTTCCGTCTGACCAGTATTGGCGCCGCCCGGGGAACGAGGATTGTCTGGAACAGCTGGCGAACGCCTCATTGACTCCGCCATCTTTTGACTCATGGTCAACAAATGATTTCGCAGGCCCCGATCTGCAAATGTTAATGCCATTCCTGATGCGACAAACAACATCACGGCAGTCCAGGCCCAGCGGCTATGTGGTGCCGGAGTTCCCGTCTGGATGAAGTGTGGGACGGCGCCGTCGAAGTTCTTGCGGTATCGCTTCAGTCGTGAACGTGATGCCAGTCCGGGTCGGCCCCAGCGCTGCAGCAAATCGTCAAACGACCGCGGACGTTCATTCACATCGGGCGAAGTCATTGCAAAAATCGCTTCGGCCAGCAAAGCCGGTGTATCCGGGGCGAGTGACCGAACGTCCGCAATCCGCGCGGACTGGTGTGCCGCCAGTTTCATCAACGGGTCTGCCATGGCATAGGGTGGCCGCCCCGTCAACAATTGCCAGAGCAGACATCCCAATGCATAGATTTCAGAACTCGCGTTGGGGCCGATCCCGGTCCCAATCAGTTCAGGAGCGATGCCGTCATAGGCATCCAGCGACAAGGTCGCGTGAATTGTCAGCTCGGGACAGATGGCCGGACGAATTCCGCCGTCAACAGCGACAACCGCGCCGGAGGAATTCAGGCGGATGTTGGAAAGCCGCAAATCGCCATGAACCAAAGTACGCGAATGAAGTGCGGCCAGTCCTGATGCGAGTTGCCTGCCAATTTCCAGCACAATTTCTGCGGGGAACCGACCGCGCCGAATCAGTAATTCTGCCAAAGTCAGCCCGGGAACCCATCGACTGATGGTTACCAGTGGTTGGCCATCAACGACGAGCAGATCCTGGGGCACGACAACATGGGGATGTGACCAGTCGCGCGATCGTTCAATAAATTCCGTCAGTCGATGTCGGCAATCGGGGATTGCTTCGAGTGGCACGTCGAGACGTTTCAAAACGATCAGATCGCGTCGCCCGGAATTTCTCGCCAGGAGTGTTCGGCCGTGCGGTCCGTGACCTAATTCTTCGATAACAACGTGCGGACCGATCAGCAAACTGTCGGCCTGGCCCGATTCCAGCTCACGAGCTTGAAATGGTGTCAGAATGCGAAGCTGTGCGAGTGCATCAATCCAGACGGAATCGAATGCCGGAAGATCTCGAGAAAGTCGACGTACGGCTGCTCGAGCCCGCCGAAAATCGGCCAGCCGGCAAAGTTTCAACTGAGTCAGCCGCCGGACAAGCTCGTCAGGTGGCTCAACGGTTGATGGACCGAAGTCGAACACGCGTCTGGAATCCTTTCCCAAATGGCAGCCACAGGTTACAGCCGCCGATCTCCACAGGGAACCTTGTCGCAGAAATTGCCGAAATCGACAAGAGAGGACGCTGTCGACAGCAAGGCAGAATGTAGGGTGGAGTCAAAGTTACCCAAATCTTTTCTCTCGTTAGGGTGGCGGGGACGCACTGGCTTTG
>CAIWEX010000579.1 GCA_903911795.1 uncultured Schlesneria sp. | reverse complement strand
GCCGATCAGCCAGTTCTGGACGAGCGAAAGCGCCAGAATCTTCCAGTTCCGAAAGACTTGCCCCAGTTCTTCATACCGTACTTTGGCGAGCGGCGGATACATCATCAGGATCAGGCCAAACGCGATGGGGACGTTTGTTGTTCCCCAATTGAGTGAATTGATCGCCCCATCCAGACCGGGAATGCAGTACCCGGCGGCGACTCCCGCCAGCATAGCGCCAAAAATCCAGACGGTCAGGTATCGATCCAGAAATGACAACTGTCGACGACATGGTGCAGACATCCGTTACCTTTCCACTTGTGAAAACGCGAACAGCATTTCACGGGCAATCTGGCGGCACCGTTCGTCATATGTCGCGGCTTCCGCAGGGGTCCCATCCGAAACTTTGGGATCTTCGTATTGAACTTTGATGCGACTCGCGGCACCGAATACCACCGGACAGTTCACATCCGCGTGATGACAGGTCATTACGGCACAGTATCCCGAATCGGGATTCGGAGCTTCGTTGTAGACCTTTGAAAAACAGATCAGTGATCGTCCCATCAACTGGTACTGCAGCACGTGATGTGGATTTTGTGCCTCGGGGGAATTGATGACAAAGCCGACTCGACGCAGTGCAGCCAAAGCCGGCTTGGCAAACGCAGTCGCCTCTGTCCCACCCGAATACGTCTCCACGCCCGCAATTCCAAAGACGTCAGCGGCAATCGCTGCCCAGATCTGCGAGAGATGACTGCGCCGGGAATTGTGAGTGCAAATGAACGTCAACCGGGCCGGTTGTGCCGCGTTCCGACAGGCTGTGACATAGCGGGCAATTTCCAGCAGTTCCTGCTGACGTTCAGACGGAATCTGGTGGAATTCCGCGATCCGATCATCGACGTAGCGACGAATGGAGGAAAATAACTCTGCGGGCACAATCCGCTCCTTCAGTACCAGAATTTGGCGCTATCGGTCGTTTAAGTCTGCTTGTCAAAAATCAGCCGGAACGCGATCGCTCCGGTGCTCGTGGAAATCCGCAACCGGACGCTAGCGCGTTCCGACTGATGAGTCCTGAGTAGTCATTGCTGATGACTGGTTCGGTCGACATTCGCGGGCGGACTGCCCGTCAGGCAGGTCGCACACTACAATTCCTACGCAACGCTTGTTGAAATCGATCTCCAAGGACAACCTTGTGGAGCCTGATTCCAGAAGGCCCGATCTTCCAGGAAGAGAGCGGGCGTTGGAAACGTACCCCACACGATTCGATATTTCGAGAATAATGGAAATATGCAGGAACCTCAAGCCATACGCGCTCTCGCTGCCCTCGCTCACGAATCTCGTCTGCGAGTCTTTCGGTTATTGACGAAGTGCGGTGGAGCAGGAATGCCAGCGGGACAGATCGCAGAGCAACTCGAACTTCCTGCGGCCACTCTGTCATTTCACCTCAAAGAACTTGTGGGTGCCGGTTTGATTCAGGACCGCAGAGAAGGGCGGTCAATATTCTATTCGCTCAATGCTGCGGGAATGGGATCGCTGGTCGGGTTCTTGCTGGAAGACTGTTGTGGTGGGCGGCCTGAGTTGTGTGGTCCTGCCGGGTTGACTCAATTGACGACTCCCGCAGTGAAGGGGACTGGGAATAAGAAAGGAACGCAGCCAAAATGAAATCTCGGGCAGTCTGAGTTCATGTACATCAATCTCTTTCTCGCAATCGCAACTCCCTGAAACTGGTAGCACAATCGGCGTCATGTCGCAGAACACAATCCTGTCAAAAATGCTGGACCGACTGTTTGCTGGCCTGGCAAGCGGACCGAACCTCAATTGTCGGCCACATTCCAGTCGCCAACGTGTCGACTGGTCACAGTTTGCCAACCTGCAGGATCGCAATCCAGCCGAAGCGTTGCGTCAGCTTCTTTCGGACCGTACGACACAACTGCTGCCGCGAGTGACTGCACCACCCAAGCCGGGCAAACCGAAGGGCAAAAAAGCAGCAAATGATGCGGCTGGTGTCAGCGAGAGCGCCACGGCTTCCGAATCATCGGAAACCGCCGAAGAAACGTTGACGCCGGAAGCGCGTCAGCACCGCAGCAGTTGGACATCGCAACAGACGTTGCTGACAAAATTGCGTGCGCTTGCCGAAGACGCCCGCGATTATGAGCAGGATACGGGAGTCCATGTTCTGCATGTCGGTTTTCCTTTGCTGAGTCTGCCACCTGGTGTGGCGGGGGCGTTGAAATCGTCGCCGGGAGCGACAAAACGACTGCTGGCCCCGATCGCCTTCATTCCCGTATCGCTGGAGATGCGATCCGGTCCT
>CAIWEX010000578.1 GCA_903911795.1 uncultured Schlesneria sp. | reverse complement strand
GTCGTTGCTGTTTAATAGACTTCCTGAAGTGATCCATCATCGGTGCGACAGCCTGAAGATCAACATTCAGCTCAAGATCCTGCACGCCATGATCGATGCCCCCCCACTTCAAGAAGAAGTCGCCAGCGATCAGCCGGTTCAGGACTTGAATGCTTCATCGACTGATTCGCAGGGCTCGAAGACATAACATTTATTCCCGCTCAAGCGGGAATTCTAACGATCAGAGTGTCGCGGAATCTGGCCCGATTCCCTGACTCAGTCTCGAATTGATCTCATCAAGAACTGGCAGCATCGATGCAACGCTATCGATCACAAAATGTGAACCTGCTGCTGTCAACTTCGCCCTGGCCGCTTGTTCTAGTCGACTGATTTCGGCATCACCGCGTGAATTCAATTCTTCCAGGGAAAAACCGAATTCGTTGCCTGTGCGTGTCACTCCGACCGTCCATGCCCCTGCGTTTCGTCCTGCTTCAATTCCCACTGTGGTATCATCGACGACAACAACCGCTGACATGGGATAGACCCCCAGTTGTTCGGCCGCACGAAAGATCATCCAGGGTGCTGGTCGACCGGCAGCAGTTTCACCGGCACACAGTACGACATCGGGCGCGTATCCATTGGCAGCAGCCAGCGGGCAGACGACGTCCATCAATTCTCGCGTGTAGCCTGTTGTCGATCCGATTTTCAATCCACGTTGCCGACATTCCGCAATCGTTTCGATCACTCCAGGAATCACATCGGCATGATTGCTAAGAGTTTCCTTCTGCAGTGGCAGAAAGTCGTCATAGATCCGCTGGATATCCTGATCGGTGGGCTTGCGACGATGTTTCAATTGCCAGAGTGCTGCGATTCGTAGCATCGCAAGAATCGCAGCAATGTGGTCTCGTTTCGCACGCCCCATGGGACCTCGAGCTTCCTCGGTCGTTATGGCGATTCCGTATCGTCGAAAAATCTCGACCAAGACTGCGGCGGGTGCCCGACTTCCAAAGTCGATCGTCGTACCAGCCCAATCCAGGATTACCCCCTGCAAGCGGCCCTTCACGTTCGTCATCATCAATCCTGTTACATTGTTCCATGAGCCATCGAGCCTTGCTCGAATGAGCCCTAAATTTTCGGTTGATTATCTGCTTCCCAACTGGTCCAGAGTCGCTCCGCCAATCCGAACGACATCGTCATCCCGGACCCGCCCGTGGCGGTGCAGACAACCACGCGAGGTTGAGGCGAAGTTACAAAAACGGGTTCACTGGGATGTTTTGCGTAAATTCCGTGCCAGCGCTGCGCAATCGTCCACGATGGCAAACGAATCAGCTTTTGCAATTCGCGCAGCATCAGTTCATCAATCACGGCCTTGTCGAAAGGCGAGATGTCGGCATCGTACTCGTGCGAGTCCCCCAGAATGACCTCCCCCTGATCAGTCTGCGATGCCATCACATGAATCCCGTACTGATCCAGTTCAGGTGTCTCATGGGCAATGCGTTCAATCAATTGCGTGAGGCTCTGGCAAACAGCAAAGTTCTTGTAATGGCGCAAGGTCAGGCCACTGGCTAGATGAGGTCCAATCCGCCAGCCGTCAGGTTGAATGACGGTTCGCATCATCTGCAGCTTGCATCGCTTCAATCCCGCGCCGGCAAATGCCGCCGGGAATAGCGTTTCGAAATCTGAGCCGCCGCAGACGATGACCCGATCTGCCAGCCACGTTCGCCCGTCGGCACTTCGCAATTGGCGGTCTTCGATGGATGTGATCGACGTGTTGAATTCAAACGCAATGCCATACCGTCTGGCAAGCCAAGGCGGGATCGCTCCGATCGCGGTTCGTGGGTTCACACAGAGTTCAGTGTCGCTGAACAGCCCTCCCAGCAGACCATTCGGATTTGCCCCTGGAGTCCTCTGCAGAACTTCCTCGCGCGTCAGTAACCGGCATGAATAGCCGAGGTTTCCGGCGACTGCGGCAAACTCGCGAAGAACTGCCCATTCGTCATCCCGGTGTGCCAGATGAATCGATCCGCAGTCGTTGACCCAGACTCCCGCTTCGCGCGATAACTCCAGCCATGCTGCGCGGCTTTGCAACGCCGTCGCGTAGGAATCACCCGTCGGCTGTCCAATCGGCCAGACCATCCCGAAATTGCGAATGGATGCCCCGCAGGCGGCGGGTGTTCGCTCGAAAACCGTGACTTTGTGCCCACGCCTGGCAGCCGCCCAGGCATGAGCCAACCCCACAATTCCTGCCCCAACGATGGCGACTTCCTGGTGACTCATTGGACATCTCCTGAGGCGGCTGGTGGATCACTGATCGTAACTCGATCGAGAACCTCGGTCAGATCCTGCAGCGAAGGGGTTGGCAGGCCGGGAACTTTCGCGGTGTCATCCCATTTTCGCAATCGGACGGCGGCCTTGTAATGCGGGTGTGCCTCGAATTCACTCACTTCTTCTGCTGACATCGGCCCCCCCTGCAATCGCAGGCTGGTGAGTGAAGGATTGCTGAGCAGGCCGAGATAATTCGGATCGACGGCACAAAGATAACGCTTCGCGGCAACATGTAGTCTCACTGGTTCTGTCACATGCGGACCGAAATGCTTGACCAGCCAGTCGGCAGCCCGGTTCTCGTGGACATCGTCAATTGCCTGATCTGGAGCATCATCTGGGAGTCCATGCAACAAGTGGCCGACATCGTGCAGCAATGCGGCGGCGATCAATGCATCATCGGCCTGTTCTTTTTGAGCCAGCAGTGCAGTCTGCAGTGCGTGTTCCAATTGCGAGACCGCTTCGCCACCATATTGGGAATCGCCCCGATGCTGAAACAATCGACGAATCGCTTCACTGGTGTCAGTCATCTGGTAGCCTGCAGGGAATTGGTGTTCAAGCGTCACTCGGAATGGCAGTTTCGCATTCCTTGGTCGAGTTGAAAAGGAAACGAGCGGACTCTCATGAATTCTTAACGGTTGTGCAGTACGCTCAATAGCCAACTGTGATCGGACGTGACGTTAAGAACGTAGAGCACAGCACCGCTTCCATTGGGGCAAACCCGACGGAGGCGATAACGGTGATGTGGCAGCAGACTCCATTGATTCGAGAACGATCCGTATGAATTCAGGCGGGACTTCGCGATTCGGCCCAATCTGGTGGACGCTGGCCGCGTTTGGGACCTACTTCTGCATGTACGCCTTTCGCAAGCCGTTTACTGCAGCGGCATTTTCCGATGTGGCTCTGTTTGGATTCGATTACAAAACAATTGCCGTCACTGCGCAGGTCCTGGGGTACATGGTCTCGAAGTTCATCGGCATCAAGGTCATCGCGGAAATGCCCGCCGGTCGTCGTGCCTTGGGAATCCTGATCCTGGTCGGATGTTCGGAATTGGCACTCATCGGATTTGGGCTGGTCCCCGCTCCCTACAATATTCCATTCCTGTTTTTGAATGGCCTCCCCTTGGGAATGGTCTTCGGTCTGGTACTGGGTTTTCTGGAAGGACGTCGCCAGACTGAACTGCTGACAGCGGGTTTGTGTGCCAGTTTCATTCTGGCTGATGGTGTCACCAAATCGGTCGGAACCTGGGTGATGGCGCAGGGCGTTTCCGAATTCTGGATGCCTGCCTGTACCGGATTGATGTTTACACTGCCGTTGCTGGTTTGTGTCGGTCTTCTTTCGCAGGTTCCTCCACCCGACCCCGTCGACGTTCTGGCTCGGAGCCCTCGTGAACCGCTGGATCAAGCGGCCCGCCGCCAATTCTTCACGCGGCATGCGATGGGATTATCCCTGCTGGTCACGGTCTATCTCCTGATCACGATTCTCAGAAGTATCCGTGCCGATTTTGCGCCCGAGATCTGGCGGAGTCTGGATGTCACCGTTGCATCCGATCTGTTCACTCGTTCGGAATTGATCGTTGCAGCGGGGGTCATCGTTGTGAATGGGTTGACCGCATTCATCAAGGATAATCGGCGAGCATTCTACACGGCCATCGGGATCTCGGTCGTCGGGCTGATCATACTGATGACCGCACTGGCTGGTTTGCAATTTGGGGCTGTCGATGGATTCACGTTCATGGTGTTGATTGGCCTGGGGCTGTACTTGCCGTATGTTGCGTTTCACACAACGGTGTTTGAGCGATTGATTGCCGTCACGCGCGATCGCGGCAACATCGGTTACCTGATGTACCTGGCGGATGCCTTCGGCTATCTGGGGTATGTCGCCGTGATGCTGGGACGCAGCGTCTTTCCCAAAGGGGCGAGCTTCCGAGTATTTTTCGTCGGAATCTGCGGGTGCGTCGGTAGCCTGGCGATCATCATATTGTGTCTCGCCTGGTATCAGTTCGCGTCACGGTCCTTGAAGACGAGGCTGACATGAGCAGTTCGGCTGTGGCAATGGTTTTCACAGGATCCGGCCATCCGCTGGAACGGCGTGAATTCGACGTACCGGAACCTCGGGCTGACGAAGTCCTGGTTCGAATTATCGGCTGTACGCTTTGTGGAAGCGATCTGCATTCGTTTGAAGGACGGCGGAGTGTCGCTGTCCCGATGGTTTTGGGCCACGAAATTCTCGGCCGAATCGTTGCGATTGGCCCTGACGCCGCACGGGTTGATGCGACAGGGAGCCCTTTGGCAATTGGTGACCGGGTGACGTGGTCGATCGTCGCCAGTTGCGGCCGCTGTTACTGCTGCCAGCGCAAGTTGCCGCAAAAATGCGAACGGATGCTGAAGTACGGACACGAACAACTGCGACCGGGGGGCGAATGGACCGGTGGGCTTGCCGACTATTGTCTTTTGGCGAGCGGAACGGCGATCGTGCGAGTCCCCGATCAGCTCTCGGATTCTGTCGCATGTCCAGCAAACTGTGCCACCGCAACAATCGCTGCGGCGATCGAAGCCGCAGGAGATTTGCGGGGACGCCGGGTTCTTGTGGCTGGTGCTGGCCTGCTAGGTCTGACTGCCTGTGCGATGGCGCGATCGAGCGGTGCCACCGAGGTGATTTGTCTCGACACGAATCACGACCGGTTAGCCCGGAGTGAGGCTTTCGGGGCGACGCGCGTTGTGGGACCGAATGAGTTGGCGTCGATGATTGCAGCTTGCACAGAAGGGCGTGGCGTCGATATTGCTTTTGAACTTTCCGGTTCGGCCGATGCCTGCGAATCAATTCTGGGAAGTCTGGGGTTGGGCGGCCGATTGATTCTCGTGGGGGCCGTCTTCCCGACTCGGCCTATTCCACTCCTGATGGAACAGATCATTCGTCGACACCTGACGATTGTCGGCATTCACAACTACGCACCGATCCATTTAAAGCAGGCCGTGACGTTTCTAGCAAGCGGACAGCAGTATCCGTTTGGGGAAGTCGTGACGGACTGGCTTCCACTGTCAGAAGCCAATCACGCATTCTCATTGGCCCGCAACCCTGCCTCGCTTCGGATCGGAATTCGCCCCGGCGAATAGTCGCGTCAGCGCCGATTATTTTTTGGGTGCAAATTCACCAGTGTCGAGTTCTGGAAGTTCGCCCGTCAGCCAGTGAGTCAGCAGTTCATCAAAGGTGTAGTCTTCGATATGGAACTCACCTTCGTACAACGTGATCATTTGCAGATCATCGCAATCGATCAACGAAAACTGGTCGTTACCCCAGTCGATGATGGGGACCCAGACTTCTTCGCACGCGTCGTTTTCCTGCAACGCGGTCCAGGTTTGCAGCAGATCACCGTGGCTGGATTCAAATCC
>CAIWEX010000577.1 GCA_903911795.1 uncultured Schlesneria sp. | reverse complement strand
TCGTGTCGCCACGGCCAGATCGCCAGGCAACCAACGTACAGGGGAAGATACAACAGGACCACCAGCCCACCCCGTGCGCGTTGCTGCCAGAACCCGAGCACCCCGACGAAGGCGAAGATCGTCGTCAGGATGCCAGCCACCAAACCGAAGTACTCCAGTTGCGGAAGTGGGCCGACAACCATCGGGGCATAAAAAGGTTGACCAGGTGTCAGCCCGGGAAAGACAACACCCGGCAGTGCAGACGCATAGAAACCCAAAGTCGCAATCGCCTCGGTCAGGACCGCCATCAAACCCTGCTCGCGAATATTCTGAATCAGGGATCCCGCGTAGTTCGTACCAGGTGCCAGTCGGCTGCGAAGCGCCAGCCAGACCAATCCTGAAACGGCAAAACCAATCGCAGGAAGAAACATCCAGCGGCGGCGATTGAGCAGGCTCCAACCGGCTGCGGCCGCAACTATGGCGACCCCAATCGTGCGAATAATCGGCGTGAACGCGACGGCCACGAGCGCACAGAGATACGCTTTTCTGCGAGCGCCGTCCTTGAAATCCCATCGCCCCAGCCCGTAGACGACAGCCAGAGTCCCAATCGCATAGGGAACTTCGGTCAGTACTTCCGTGGCAAGCGACAGAAACATCGGGCTGGAGCCTACGACTGCGACCATCAGGGGGCCGCTCCATCCCCCACGGGTCATGGATGCGATGGCATGCACGGCCCAGAGCAACAAGGCACCGGACAGCAGAACCACCCACTTTGCCGCCACTACGTCATAGGGAAGGAATCTCAGAACAGGAGCCAGCAGGATTGGCAGGCCAGGGGGGCGCCATGTGTAAAGGGGGGCTCCGGGAGTATCAATCGCTCGATACTGGCCGGTTTCTGCGAGGGATTGAGCGTAGATCAAATAGCGTGGACTATCGGGATTGAAAAGATCGCAGTCATTCAGACGCAGCCACCCGAGAGCAATGAATCCAAATACCAACACTGAAGTGGCCGCATGATGCCAGATGGAAACACGAAATGTTGTCGACGAATCGTCGGTCACGAGTTCCGACATGTGCTGAATACCAGTGAAAATAGAGTGGGAATGCTGGTTTTCCCGTTGGAAACTGCGATATCTCCATCCCCTTTATGCAATCGCCGCGCCAGAAGGTTTCGCCATCAATGAACCAGTGAAAACGTTGGCGGGACTCCGAAAGGACCTGTCTACGATTGAGGCTGTCACGCGTAATTGGCTGCGACGTTGCGTTTTGATGCAGGTTTCAGGGTGCTCGTTTTTGGTGCGTTTATTTTTCTTAAACTGAATCTAAGTCGAGGTTTTCGTTGGCGACCGGTCCCTGATGGAGTTGAGATGAACTCTCGAATTTCAAATGGGCGATGACTCGATAAATCTCACAAGGTTCGATTTCCAGGGGGCATCATGGGCCGAATTCCCATTCATCGGCGCGAGTTTCTGACGGCGGCTGCGATCATGGCATCACAAGCCCCGGCTTTCGCGGGTACGCCGGCCAAAACAGTGATAGACATCAAGACTGTGACCTCGGACATTTTCAAGAAGTTTACGGGCCAGAATTTCTCATACGGGAAACCGGGCCAGGTCCTTCTCCTGGAAACGGTCACAGTCGTTTCCGACCCCAACGGGGCCGGAAAACGACCAAAGAAGATTCGGCAGGAAACCTTCTCGCTCCTGTTTTCTGCGCCACCAAATATCATTCTTCCCGAGGGGATGTATAACTTTACAAACCCCAACGTCACGCCGTTTTCCTTGTACATCAGCCGAGTGGCGATAACCGCGAAGGTGACATCGGCATCGTCGTCTTCCGTCGATCTCGTTAAGATCGCCACCAGCGTTGTGGCCAAGTCGAAAACACCAAAGTGCTATTACGAAGCGGCATTCAGTTAAATCGCTGGAATTTTGACAGGCGAACTTCGTTCGTGCGACCATGAGATTGTTTCTGGATTCAATCACGGCCCTTGTTTGAAGTAAGCATTGGCCCTGATTTTGACGCCTCAGCTTGCATCCCCGGTCGCCTCGGTTATACTTCCCTCTTTCCGGAATTCCGTCTCCCAGTCTGGCTGGTTGGCAGAATCACCGTCAGTAAGCTGAAGTTCTTGATATTGCAAGGGTTGTGACATGGGTGCCGAGTGTGCCATCTGTGGTAAGAAGCCGGTCAAGGGAAACCAGAAGGTCGAACGCGGCAAGCCGAAGTACCTCGGTGGTAACGGCCGCAAGACCACGGGAATCTCGAAGCGCTGGTACCGTCCAAATCTGCAATCCTTGCGGATGCAGGTTGGCGAAACTTCTCAGCGGGTCAGGGTTTGCGTCCAGTGCGTACGATCCGGCCTGGTTGTCAAGCGAGTCGTCCGCAAGCCATTTACGATCGACGAAGCCAAGAGCTGATTCGATTCTGGCAACTTGCGATTTACGTATTACCCGGGCGAGATTCTCGTCCGGGTCGTTTGTTGCGCAGACCCTGCTTTTCAGGGTCAGTGAGGGATTTTATGAATCTCACCTCCGCTGATGTTCGCAAAGTCGCATCACTCGCTCGCCTGAAGGTGACCGACGAGGATGTCAATTCCCTGCTGGGTGATCTGTCGGCCATCCTGGAATATGTCGACGTTTTGAACGAAGTCGACACCACCGGCATCGAGCCGATGGTACATGCCGTCGAACTGCACAATGTACTGCGAACAGACGTTCTGCGAGAATCTCTTCCGCGTGAAGCCGCTCTACAGAACGCCCCACGAACCGACGGGAAGTACTTCCTGGTCCCAACGATCATCGAAGGCTGACAAATGTTTTTGGCGAGGTAGTGCTGACTCACATCTGCCGCCTCGGAAGCCTCCGCCCCGAAAAGATCGTTGGTCAGGAATCGACCGCGCGTCGTTCGATGAAGCGGATACGCTAATCAAGGTTCTCCTCGGCGTACGAAAACGTCACGGACTTGCAGTCAGTGCATATCCAGGCTTTGGGACAGCCCGTACCACCAAACTTTGGATCCATGACTCGCTCGGAGTCCTTTGGGGCCCAGAACCTGACGTAACCCGGCTTCAATGGTTGCCAAACGATAAAGTTGAACCACCGGATCGGGTTGAACATAGCGAGCCAACCATACTTCATTTCATGTTGGCACTCAGGGCATTTCATTTTATGGCTCTCACTGACTTTGATTGAATAACGCGGGGTAACATCAGTCAGCCTGCACACAGACCAACGTCATCTCAGATTCTCTGAATGTGGTTGTTGCGAGATGTTGACGTCGTCTGGCAAGGCTTTCAACAACATTTCAAAGGTCGACGAATCGAGTTTACGTTCAATCGCGTTCAAGATTTCTCAGCAGAGTCTCCAGCTCATCCCTTCGCGGAATGAATGTCTTCGTTACGGCACGTTGATTGAGCTTGTAACCGCCCCAGAAGGCCAGGCCGCAAACCAGCGCAAAAACGCCGAGTATGGACTGTCGCAACGGGCTCGCGTGACGTTCCTTCCAGGCTATCGACCCCAAAAATGCGATCACGCCGATGGAGGGAGGGAGCAGGTACCACCAGAAAATATTTTTCAACAACCAGATTTGATGATTCACCTGAGCCAGGTCTGCTTGAAGGCAAACCTGCAGGGATGATTCCGACGGTGCTCGATGTCGACGCTGATTCCAGCGATCGACGATCAAGAAACAACCCACAAATGCTCCCCCGAACGCACAAAGGAAAAGCGTCCAGTCATTTCGCACAAAGCCGGAATAGCTAAAAAAGGCGACGACTACACAGGCCGCAATGACTTCCACTAAGTCTCGCCGAAACAGTGAAGCTCCCAGCGCGTCGTATTTCCGCCGGACTTCGTCGAGCAGCAGATTGGGATCCCTCTGCAGTCCGTCCGCATGGTCGTGCGACTGCCATTCGCCCTGAAGTTCATCGAAACTCATCGGATTCCCTTTGCAGTTCGTCAGCCAGTTTGTTGCGAATACGATTCAGTTTCACACCGATATAGTTCTCGGACATTCCCATAACATCGGACATTTCGCGATAGCTGAGCCCGTCAAGGTGCATCAAGGCCAGCGATGCATCCACCTGGGGCAGCCGACGGATGGCGGCATACATTCGCTCAATCAATTCCTGTCTGTGGGATTCTTCACCAGAGCGTGTTGCAACTCTGGTCGCTTCGTGCTGAAGGCCCTTTAGTTTCTGTCGTTGTCGGCGCTCTCCGCGTCGCCAGGCCATCGCAGTATTGAATGAAACCCGGTAGATCCATGTGATCGTCTGGGACTCGCCGCGAAATCGAGGGATCGACGCCCAGAGATTGACCATGATCTCTTGAGTCAAATCCTCCTGATCCTGCGGAGATTCAACGCAGGTCCGCACCACTTTCAGAATCACTCCGATGTGGTCACTCAGCCATCGCTGAAATTGTGCTTCATGCTCAGTCGGTTTCACCTGCCATCTCCGATCACAGCCAGATTAGTGATCGGGACGAGGTTTTTCTTACAACAATTCGCGAGATTTTCGCTGGAGGACGATGTTCGAGGTGGGACGGTGTTCGAGGTGGGACGGTGTTCGAGGTGGGACGGTGTTCGAGGTGGGAGTGGAGGTCTGCAC
>CAIWEX010000576.1 GCA_903911795.1 uncultured Schlesneria sp. | reverse complement strand
GTTCGGAAGTTGTTTTCTCTATTATCTGCGGGCCATTCACTTCGCGTGTCGTCTTTAAAGACGGGCATGGATGAGAAGACGGCCCGGAAGTATCGGAAGGCGAATCGAATGCCGAGCGAGCTGTCAGCGTGTCACGACTGGCGTACGCGACCCGATCCGTTCGCAACGGTTTGGGATCGTGTCCAGAAGCAGTTAAGCGAGAATCCCGGTTTGCAGGGGAAGGTGTTGTTTTCCTGGCTTCAAGGGGAGTATCCAGGTCAGTTTCAGAACGGCCAGTTGCGTACATTTCAGCGCGGTGTTCGACGTTGGCGCGCCACGCAGGGCCCGGAGAAGGAAGTCTTCTTCAGCCAGGTTCATGAACCTGGTCGTGTGTGTGCGTCAGACTTTACTCACATGACGAGCCTGGAAGTGACCTTGACGGGCCAGCGGTTCGACCACATGTTGTTTCACTTCGTGCTAACGTACTCGAATTGGGAATGGGGGAACATCTGTTTCTCGGAGAGCTTCGAGAGCTTGAGTGAAGGTCTTCAAGGGGCAGTGTGGTCTTTAGGTGGTGTCCCTATTCGACATCGAACCGACCGGTTGAGCGCGGCAGTGAACAATCTCTCCGAGACGAAGGAATTCACAATCCGTTATCAGAACCTCATGGACCATTACGGGTTGGAAAAAGAGCGGATTCAGGCCCGTAAAGCCAACGAGAATGGCGATGTTGAATCGTCTCATCGTCATTTCAAAGAGGCGGTGGATCAGGCATTGATGTTGCGTGGCTCGCGGGATTTTGCGAGTCGTGAAGCCTATGCAAAATTTCTCGATGATCTGCTGCGACAGCGGAACCTTGGTCGTGAAACTCGCTTGCAATCCGAGCGTGTTAATCTGCGTCCTCTGCCGGCTCGACGATACGAGAGCTGGCGTCGAGTGAGTGTCCACGTGGGTGTCGGAAGCACCGTGAATGTCGATCGAAATAGGTACTCGGTTCCGAGCCGATTAATCGGTGAATTCGTCGAGGTTCGATTGTGTGTTGAGGACCTGGAGGTCTGGTACGGGGGAACGTTGATAGAACGGATTCCACGACTTCGAGGACGAGGTCAGAACAAGATCAACTATCGGCACGTGATCGGTTGGCTGGTTCGGAAACCCGGGGCGTTCGAGCGTTACCGGTATCGGGAGGACATCTTCCCGACGACCCGGTTCCGGATGGCTTACGACATGTTGCAGGAACAATTACCGACGCGAGCGGTTCGTGAATATTTGGCGATCGTAGAACTGGCGGCGCTGGATGGGGAAGTGCAGGTCGATGATGCACTTCGCATTCTGATGGACGGGGATGTGAAGTTGACGGCGAAGGCCGTCGAACAATTTGTGCGAAGCGCATCGTTTGTGCCGGAGGTCACAGCGGTGCGAGTCGACGAGGTGAATTTGTCATGTTTCGATCAATTACTCGAAGACAGGGAGGTCTGGAATGGCGACTCACAAGGAAGTGAACGCAACGTTGCAGGATCGGTTGAAAACACTGCATTTGCCAGCGTTTCGTGAAGGGTTCGAAGAAACAGCACGGAGGGCCGTTCAAGAGACCTTGAGCTACGAACAATATCTTCTGGAATTGACCAACAGCGAATGCGACGAACGTCGTACACGGCGTATCGAGCGAATGCTTCGCGAGTCGCATTTGCCGCTGGAGAAGACGTTGAGTTCCTACGATCTGAAACGTCTGCCCACGAAAGTGTCGAGGCAGATAAGGACACTCCTGGAGGGAGGATTCGTGGACCGTCGTGAAAATATTCTGGCGTTCGGAAACAGCGGTTCCGGGAAGACTCATTTGTTGTGTGCGCTCGGTCAGGAACTGATCCGCCAACACGAACGACCGGTGTACTTCAGTCCGTGCAGTTTGCTGGTTCAAGAGTTGTTGGCCGGGAAGCGAGACCTGAAGCTGAGTCGAGTGCTGAAGCGGTTGTCGAAGTTCGACGTGGTGATCATCGACGACATCGGCTACGTGCAACAGAGTCGGGACGAAATGGAAGTCCTCTTCACACTCCTTGCCGAACGCTACGAACGAGGCAGCGTGATGCTGACGAGCAATCTCCCATTCTCAAAATGGGACAGTATCTTCAAAGATCCGCTGACCACCGCTGCGGCCATCGACCGGTTGGTGCATCACAGCGTCATCCTGGAGGTGAATCTTCCGAGCTATCGCCTGGAATCAGCAAAGAAGTCCAAGGCCGCCGTTCTGGAATCGTGATTGACGACCGGGGGGG
>CAIWEX010000575.1 GCA_903911795.1 uncultured Schlesneria sp. | reverse complement strand
CCTCCCGACAGTCAGATCTGTTGTTGATACCGTTTCACCAGCAGTCTCGTTGTGGTGCAATTGATCTACTCTGCCAGATCTTACACTGCGCGAACAGTGTTTCTGGGTCAACTGCTTCATATTGAAAAGCGACGAATTTCGAACCCTGATGTTTCGAAGTGACCAGCACACACTTTCGCTTTCACTCATTGCGTCGAAAGACACAAGTTCCGTGTCCTCCCTGTCCTCCGTGTCCAATCACATTTTCCGAGTCATGGTTGTGGGACACGGAGTGCGCGGAACACACGGAATAAACTGAGGGAGAAACACTTCATGCCACGAAGACGGCCCAGGATCGATACGTCGAATACTGTCGCGGACTGCAACCTGAACAGTTCCGGGGATTGCATGAGGCGCGGCCTCCGGCGACAATACTTCCACGAATCGACCAGTGCTTGGGAATCACTCAGCCGCGGAGCTTCCGATGACCATTTCTCGACGTAATTTTCTTGAGGCTTCCGTCGCTGCAGGGACAGCAGCCACCTGTTCTGGAATTCTGAACGGTCAAGAGACGCCCGGCGTAGAAACGAAGCCATCTCCTTTAAAGGGGAAGGCAGAGCACTGCGTTTATCTCTGGCTGGGTGGTGGTGCCGCTCAGATGGACACCTGGGACCCTAAGGCCAAGGGGGATCCCAAGTTGAAAAAGCCGGGGTCGTACTATGCCTCGATCGACACTGCTGTCGCAGGAACTCAGGTGTGTGAGTTTCTGCCCGAATGTGCCAAAATCCTTGATCGCTTCAACCTGGTGCGAACGGTCAATCACGATGTGATCGACGAACATGCGGCTGCCGTGAATCGTATGCATACCGGACGTACCACCAGTGAGACGGTAGTCTATCCTTCGATTGGTTCTGTGATTTCTGAGCGTCGTGGTTCTGTTGCCGAGAATATCCCTGCCTATCTGCTGATCGGTTATCCCAGCCCGACACGTGGTCCCGGATTCCTGGGTTCCAAACATGGATATGTCTACCTGACCGATACGTCGAACGGACCGAGTGGTCTGCAACGGCCGAAGGATATCTCGACGCAGCGACAGACACGGCGCGATGAATTGTTGTCGCGAACCCGCGCCGAATTCCGAAATCGCACCGGAACTGCCAATGCCAACACTGTCCTTGAAAACTATGACCGCGCCGTCGAAGAAGCGGCTCGACTGGCTGGCCCCCAGTTTATGAGCCTGTTTCAACTCGACCAGGAATCGGCTGACGTTCGTAACCGGTACGGAGGCGAATTTGGACAGCGCTGCCTGCTGACGCGAAGGCTGCTGCAAGGCGGAGTTCGATTTGTTGAAGTTGCTCACAACCTGAATTTTCTCAACGGAACTGGCTGGGATGTTCACAACGAAGGAATTCTCAATCAGCACAAGCTGATCCAGGAACTCGACACCGCCCTGTCGGCACTTGTCCTCGATCTGGAACGCTGCAAGCTGCTGGACAAAACGTTGATCGTGGTGGGGACAGAATTCGGACGGCCTGCGGGGTTCGATGGCGGAGGGGGACGTGGTCACCATGGCAAATGCTTCAGTGTCGCCATGGCTGGGGGTGGGTTGAAAAACGGATTGACCATCGGAACCACCGACGAACTCGCAATGAATGTTGTCGACCGGCCGGTCTCTGTCCCTGATTTGCATGCCACGATTTATGCCGCTCTGGGAATCGATACCGGGCACACACTATATGCGGGTGATCGACCTGTCCCCATCACAGATGGCGGCCGACCGATCCAAGAATTGTTCGTTTGAACTTGTGACTGGGCTGGTTATCAACGGGTGTCACCTTGTCTCAACACAGGCGATTCCAGACAGAGGATTTAACGATGGCGAATGCTTACGACGAATATCGTGAAGGGACACATAGTCTGTTCATCAGCAGAACCATCCCATTGCTGCTGGCCGGTCTGCTGGTG
>CAIWEX010000574.1 GCA_903911795.1 uncultured Schlesneria sp. | reverse complement strand
GGGATAGGCGGATTTTCCATTGATCCAGTCGACACCGCCATTCGAGCGACGCTTTCCCAACGAAACACCAGAGACCAGGGAGCGATTCCGATCATTCATCGTGTTCTCCGAAATATGTTGGCAAAACGTTTTTTGTTGGCAGAACGATGGAAGATAACGAGCAGACGTCACCGAGCTTGCCTCGGCGATGACGAGGCCTGTGTACGACACAAACGATGGCCAAATCACAGAAGCGTCGTGCACCGAATTTGTTGACACCGTTTCTACGGAATCACTTTGCATCAGCCCAGACGAGAATTGCGATTTTTCCCGGAAAGTCTGCGACTTTGAACCTGGACGCCGTATCGGTTGGGCGAATGCTGTCTCGGTAGCGCCGATGGAGTCAGGCCGATCATCAGGGCTTCTGAGAAAAGACCATACCTGAGCGCATCAACGGCGTGGTCGTCAGCCTTCAGAACAGCGTCACGGGCATCACGAGGGTTCAGGCCCGCCTTATCGCTCTTCAGCCGCCGGTATGTCCGCATCTGACGAACCAGGTTCGGACATTTCTCTCGTGAGAGGAACAGTCGCGGCTGCGGCTTGCCATCCTCCAGAGCGAGTGATTCGGCGGGCTTCAGCAACCACTTGATATGCTCAATTCCCTCTTCGACGGAGTTATTCGCCGCTTGGCAATTGATGGACTCGTACCCCGGAGCGTAATCACTGAATTTCGAGGCGATTCGATGGCAATTGATATTCGACGGATCTGCCCACGTCACTCCGTAACAAGGATTGTCCCGCGGCCACTCATAGCGGTCTGAGATTGCTTTGAGGTGGTCAATTACGGTGAACCGTGTGTCCGTGGAATAGTACTCGTCGTACACAAACCACTGGCCCGATCCGTTGCAACAGGCGAACAAACAGCAGAATGCATTGTCGACTCCAAATCCCCAGTCGATCATGCGTCGATGTCGACAGCCAGGTGGAGCCGACCAGCCAGACGGAAGAGAATGGACGGCGGTGTCAAATTCCGGATAGATCGCGCCGTCAAATCCGCCCCATAGCCCTCGCGTCCGGACACCGCGCATCGCCTCGGGAATCATGCCAAAGAACTGATCAAACCATTGTTGAGTCACATGCCCCGCTTCCACAGCACACTCGGTGTTGGCTCGGTAGATCGCCCAACCGTCTGGCAGTGAATCGTCTTCTTCCATTTCCCGTAGTCGGATCGACAACGCCGGATCGACCGGCGTGAATTCAGCCAGCTTATTCCCGACAAACGCATACTCGCGGCATCCTCGCAGCACTTCTTCGAGCAATCCCCAGGGAAACTGTTCGACAAACAGGAACCCGCCAATCGATTCCCCCTGCATGCGAGATCGCCCCTGATCATACGACTTGAAGACCAGTTGCCAGTTCTGGTTGGGAAACTGCGGCCACGGCTTGAGTGGGACTGAAAACGGCCAGTTGTTGTTTGGCTTGTACCAGCGAATCCGTTCCCATTCGACTTCTTGCGGCGGCAGGTGCCCCAGTTGATCCAACTTTTCTTTCCAGCAGACATTCATCGTCTGCTCATAGCTTTCAGCAATGATCCAGAAGGGAGTGTCTCTGCGCGGAGGAGGGGTCGTCAGAATGAAATCGACAACCTTACGAAGCGCCAGCGTCGATGTTCCTGCACCATTGCCACCCAGTAAAAACGTGACACCAGGATGCTGCGACCGCAGGAATCCCGTTTGCTGATCATGCCTCGATGGCTGATCAGGCCGTGGTCGAAACGTGTAGTAGGCGATGTCAAAAGGGTTTGCAGCCATGTTTCACAACCCATCTTCAGGGATCAATCTCAAACCCTGCGGATGTACCCCGAAAATTGAGCATCGGTCAACACAGCATTCTTCTGTTTCTCTGATTCGCGGCGAAGACGGAACGGAACCAAGAGTGGCGATGCGGGGACTGCGCTCGAAAAGGGTGGCGGGAGCGCACCCGCTTCGGGAAGCCCCCGTAAACGTCGCAACCACTGCGTCCGCCTCCCGATCACGACATCATTGGGCCAACAAGACCTGTCACGAACCCTACAATTCGCTATCATCCCGCCGCCACTTATCCCCATGAGCCCGATCAAATGTCTTACCACATCACCGGTGTCATCAGTTCAGCGATATTTCTGCTGACGATTGTCGGTCTGTGGGCACAACTCGTCCTGATCTGGGATCGCCGCAAAAATGTCGGGTTGGCGGCCGAGCAATCGACGGCGGTGATGTCGGTGAACCAGTTCGTCAGCAGCTTTCTGGCGTTCTTTTCGTTTTTTCTCTACGGGGCATGCCTGCAACCGTTCAATCACTACCTCGTCTGGCCGCGTTTGATCGCTGCGATCCTGACACTGGCAGTTCTGGTGGAAATCTTCCGCGACCGTCGAGATATTTCGGCAACCTTGGGAGTCGTCAGTTGTACCGCGATGCTGGTGGGATCGTCCTTGGCTCTGGTCCTGATTCCGGGCGTCGGAAATTTGTTACGCGGGTTTTCCCAGTCGCTGATCGTGCTGGCAACGATCCTGCTCGCACAGGGCTACATGCATCAGGTATTCCTGATTCGGCAGACAGGCCATACGGGAGGGATCTCAATCCGCCTGCACCAATTCTTCCTCTCCAAGGATCTTGCGACACTCATTTTCGCCGCCACGATGGGATTCGCGAATGGCTGGCCTGTCATGCTGTTGTCTGCGGTCAGCGCCACGACCAAGGTGATCACCCTGTGGCATTTCCGGTGGGTACGATTGAAGTCCGCGTGACAATCGAGGTCAGACCAGACTCAGAATCTACCCCACATTGTGATGACAACGATGATCCAGCCGAGCAGAGTCACCTCGAACAGAATTACCAGAGTCCGGATCAGCAGCGGGACCGGCAGTCGAGTTCTCTGACATCCGAGGTGAACAAGAAACCCAATTGCGGCCGCAATTGGGAGAACCAGAAACGGGATCGCAGAAGCTAGAACTGCGGCAATACCGAATCCGATCAGGATTCCCCCTCCCTGACCGATCACCGTCAGATACGCCAGCACCAGAATGCAGATCACCAGATGAGCGATCACCGCATTACGCATCGCCAGTTCCATCGCTTCACCCCGACTGCACGGTCCTTCCGTGATCTGCTCGGGCGACGAGGTTTCGGAGGAGGCGTCCACAAGGCTCCTTTCGGCTTCCTGCGTTTGGGAATAGACTTTTGTTGGGTTCAACGTTCTGATGAATTGCAGTATGTCTCGGTCGCCGCAGCGACTGTCGACACACAGATGTATCATCGATTCCACTGGGATTGTAGGGCGGGGTGACCATGACGTCTTTGCGAATTCTCTATTTCCTTGCCGGGTCACTGCTGCTCACGACTTCTTTTGCTCAAGAACGCCAGCCGAAACCTCCGCTGGAATGCCGCTTTGCCGCCGTACCGCCGAAAATTGATGGCATTGGTGACGATGAAGTCTGGAAGACGGCACAGGTGATCGACCGATTTATTGTCCCCTGGCTGAAGGATGGCCCTCGCACCGCCAAAACAGCAACGAAAGCACGCCTGATCTGGGATCGTGAATTTCTCTATTTCCTGGCCGAAATGGACGACAGCGATCTGTACGCCGACGTCACGGAAGCCGATGGCAGGACCTGGGACAACGACGTCTTTGAGCTCTTTTTCAAACCCGCCACCGACAAGTCGGGTTACTACGAATTCCAGATCAATGCCGCTGGAACAGTTATGGAAATGTTCATTCCTCGTCGGGGCGCAGGCGGGTTTGAGCGGTTTGCCAAAGAGAGACCATTTCATGTGGAATCGAAAGTCAAGCTGAATGGAACACTCAACAAATGGCAGGACAAAGATCGCGGCTGGATTGTCGAAGGACGGATTCCCTGGACAGATTTTCTTCCGACCGGAGGCCGTCCAGCACCGAGTGAAATCTGGAAGTTCGCCCTCTGTCGCTATGACTACTCCGTCGACTTCGAAGGCCCTGAACTTTCGACGATTGCTCCGCTGCAGGTGATGAATTTTCACCAGTTCGAAGACTATGCGGATCTGAAATTCATAGGGCCAGAAGCCAGACTGCGAGCCGATGCCGGGGGACCAGTTCGGTTTGACCCGCAAATGGCACTCGCCCCACTGACGACATCGCGCGTCATCGGATCACCGGAACCACCCGCGCCGTATCGAACCGAACGACGTTTTCCAAAATTGAAAATCGATTTCCCGATTAACGTAGTTCACCAACCGGGAAGCGATCGGATCTGGACGATCAGTCAGGATCGAGCGTATTCGCTCACGTCCATTCGTCGATTCGTCGATTCGGAAGAGGTGACAGAGACAGAGATCCTGTTGCCTGTCGACAACCGTTCCGCCTACGACATCTGCTTTCACCCGGATTTCGCTCGCAACGGTTATGTTTACGTCGGGCATAACCGTCCCAAGCCCGATGGGGGCGAGAAGTATTCGACGATATCGCGGTTTCACGTCAATCCGCAGCCACCCTACGAATTCGATCCCAAAAGTGAAACGGTCATCCTGGAATGGCCTTCGGACGGTCACAATGGAACAGCGATCACATTTGGGCTCGATCGCATGATGTATGTGACGACCGGTGACGGAACCTCCGACAGTGACACCAACCTGCGCGGCCAGGACTTGTCAAATCT
>CAIWEX010000573.1 GCA_903911795.1 uncultured Schlesneria sp. | reverse complement strand
CTTGTCTACTTTGCGTCTTCGCGTCTCTGCGTGAGCCCCTCTTCAGGATGAGACCGCTACGCGATCAATCCATTTGCTTCCGTCTTGCTGATCGCTCATAGCTGACCGCTGAAATCTCACCGTGATTCTTCATCGTTCTGTCCCACATCGCTCTGCCAATGTCTTGCGTGATTCGAAGAGGAGACCTTCGGTCGTCGGTTTCGGCGGGGTCGGGAGACCCGCGCCGAACAGGGGGCAGGAGATCCGCGCCGAACAATGCCCTTGGTTGAAGTGACGGTTGACTCCCAATGAGATTGGGCTCAATCGCATTCTATCGGGTACTGTTCCTGAACCTGAGAAACGCTCGATTGCGTGTTCGTGAGGCCTGCCGGGCGGCGAACAGTTGGCTCGTTCGCTATGATGATCAGCGTCGCACAGAACTGGTGACGGACATGCTTAGCTGGAATATCGAGCCATGATGGATACCGCGATGCTGCGCGTGATGTTGATCGTTGTCGGACTGAGTTCGCAAGGCCTGCTTGCGGATGAGGGGGGCGATTTTTTTGAGCGTCATGTGCGACCCGTCCTCGTTGCAAAATGCCTGGAATGTCACGGTGACGAGTCTCCCGAAGGTGGACTGCGTTTGACATCGCGGACATCTCTCTTCAACGGAGGCCAGTCGGGACCGGCTGCATTGGAAAAGAAGCCCGCTGAAAGCCTGCTGATTCAGGCGATTGAGCAACGCGGAAAACTGAAGATGCCCCCTGACGGGAAGTTAACAGATTCTGAAATTGCATCGCTGACAAAATGGGTCGAACTTGGAGCACCGTGGCCCGAGACGACAGGAAAACTTGGCAAGCCACGTCCGGAGTTTGCAATTACTGACGCAGATCGCCAGCACTGGTCGTTTCAACTAATTGCGAATCCGCCGACTCCTTCGACAATACTCGGTCAGTGGAGACGAAATTCCATCGACGGTTTTGTGCTGTCAAAGTTTGAAAAGGAAGGTCTGAAGCCCGCTCCGGCAGCAGATCGCCGGACGCTGATTCGCCGTGCCTACATCGACATGATTGGGATTCCTCCCACATGGGACGAGACTCAGGCATTTGTACAGGATCCGCTGCCAACCGACGAAGCCTTCGTCAAAGTGGTGGATTTTCTGCTGCAATCACCACGATACGGCGAACGATGGGGCCGACATTGGCTCGATGTTGCTCGATACGCTGACACTAAAGACGGTGTGCTGATGTACGGAGATGATCGCATTCGGCCGTATGCGTATACCTATCGTGACTACGTCATCCGGGCACTGAACGAGGACACTCCGTTTGACAAGTTCATTCACGAGCAACTGGCGGCCGACCTGATCGAGCCGAAAGTCGAACCGTGGCGACTTGCAGCGATGGGATACCTGACACTCGGCCGGATGTTCGACAACAACATTCATGACATCATTGATGATCAGATCGATACCGTGTCACGTGGCTTTCTGGGGCTGACGGTGTCGTGTGCCCGCTGCCACGATCATAAATACGATCCCGTGTCGACCGCCGATTACTATTCGCTGTACGGAGTGTTTGCCAGCAGTGAAGTTCCGCTCGACCTTCCAGCAGCGGGGACCGCAGCGACCGCCGATGCTATCGAATTTGAAAAGCAGTATGTGGCCAAACGGGATGACGTCCGTAACTTTCGCGATCAGCAGTTCACAGAATTGACGGAAACGGCTCGCTCGCGAATCGGCGACTATCTGATTCATGTCGCAACCACAAAGCCTGATCCGCTGGAAACGGCAATCTTCTTTCTGTCGCTCGCTCCTGAAGACCTGCGACCGCCAGTCGTTGCCCGCTGGCGCCGGTTGCTGGAACAGACCAGTCTCGACAAGGATCCGGTGTTCCTTCCGTGGCATCTCTTGCTTGCGGGTGACGTCAAGGTTTCAGCCCTGGAACCTGAACAGGTCGCTCGTGCCAGACAGCAATGGGACGAGTTACCTGCGGGGACCAAAGCAGGCCAGATCAATCCGTTCGTCCGCGAGGCCCTGAATAAGGCGACGCTTTCAACCCGGTCAGATGTCGGGCGAGTTTATGGTGATCTGTTGAAGCGACTGTACGAGGAATCCAAATCGAGCAGTTCAGAAGCCGAACCTTCTGCGGATGAGGCAACGACCGCCGCAGCGAAGAAGCAACTACTGGAACTGGTCGTCGGACGGGACAATCCGCTCTATTTCCCGAAGAGCCAGACACGTCGGTACATGTCGCGTCAGCAGACAGATCAATATGGCGGCAAGCTTCAAGAGTTGGATCGGATGGCCGTGAAATCGGTGCATGCTACGCCGCGAGCCATGGTTTTGAACGACGCGGAATCGCCATTCAATCCACGGATTTTCGTACGCGGAAACCCGACGCAACTGGGAAACCCCGTTGACCGCCAGTTCCTGCAAATTCTGTCAGGTCCCGATCGAAAGCCCTTCGGGCCCGGGAGTGGGCGACTGGATTTGGCGCGGGCCATCGGCAATTCGAAAAATCCGCTGACAGCGCGGGTGATGGTCAATCGCGTCTGGATGCACCATTTTGGCGAACCGCTCGTTTCGACGCCGAGTGATTTTGGAAAGCGGAGTACGCCCCCGGTACACGCCGAGCTTCTCGATCACCTGGCAACCGAGTTCATCAAACGAGGATGGTCGCTGAAGAGCCTGCATCGCATGATTCTGCTGTCTGCAACCTGGCAACAATCGACCACGGATCGCGAGAGTCGAAATCTGGATGTGGCCTTGGCACCTCGATCAAGGCGACTCAGCTTTGAAGCCATGCGAGATTCCCTGCTGGCGATCTCCGGGCGACTGGAGCATCGCGATGGAGGGCGACCGATCGACATTGCCGATCCACTCAGCCGATGCCGCACGGTGTACGGACTTGTCGACCGACAAAGCCTGCCGGGGATGTTTCGCGCCTTCGATTTCGCATCGCCCGATCAGTCTGTGGAGCGACGACCGCGAACAATGGTTCCTCAACAGGCCTTGTTTGCCCTGAATTCGCCATTTGTGATTGAACAGGCCAAAGGATTGATGCTCCGTAGCGATGTCGTTGCCGTGGCAGGGATTCCCGAGAGAATTGTTCAGTTGTACAGGATTGTCTTCACGCGGGAACCGACACTTGAAGAGATCGCATCGTGCACAGAGTTCCTGACGGCACCGCAGGATGCCACCTCGACGCTGTCGCGATGGGAGCAGTTGGCTCAGGTTCTGCTTTGTTCCAATGAATTGATGTATGTCGACTAAAGAGTATACGCATGTCCAGAAGTAACCTGAATCACGATTCGTGCGACTTCTCGCTCGGCCCAGCTTCCCGGCGTCAGATGCTGACGCAGATGGGAACCGGGATGGGAATGCTAGGATTGTACGGTCTACTTGGCGATGAAAATCGATTAGTGGCCGCCCCGGCGGACGAGTCGCCGCTCAGCGCGCGGTCGCCTCAATTTCCCGCACGTGTGAAACACATCATCCACATTTATCTGAATGGTGGTCCGTCGCAGGTTGACACGTTTGATCCCAAACCGATGCTGGCGAAGTATAACGGGCAGCCGTTGCCATCGGACAATAAACTGACGACGGAACGAGCCACCGGAGCTGCTCTGGCGTCCCCGTTTCAGTTTCGTCAGTACGGTGAAAGCGGTCTGCCAGTCAGTGAGATCTTTTCCAAGACCGCTCAGCATGTTGACGACATTTGTTTTATCCGCTCCATGCATGCCAATACGCCGAACCATGAACAGTCGATGCGGCTGATGAATTGCGGGGATGAACGCCTGTCACGGCCAAGTCTGGGTTCCTGGGTGACGTATGGACTCGGCACAGAAAACGCCAATCTTCCGGGTTACATTGCGATGTGTCCCGGCCTGCCGGTGGCGGATGTTTCAAACTGGCGATCGTCATTTCTGCCAGGGATCTTCCAGGGGACACACCTGGATACTCGGAAGACGAAAGTCGAGGAACTGATCGAGAATATTCGCAACGGCGTCGTTTCGCGCAGTGACCAGCGACGACAACTCGATTTGCTTCAGCGACAGAATCGCCTGCATCAGCGGACGCGAACAGAAGAGCCAGAACTGGAGGCTCGAATTCAGGCTTTTGAACTTGCGTACCGGATGCAGATCGAGGCGACCGATGCATTTGATATCAGTCAGGAACCAAAGCATATTCACGACGCGTATGGAAGCGGCCTGCACGGTCGGCAGCTTCTGCTGGCTCGCCGCCTGATTGAACGAGGCGTCCGGGTTATTCAATTGTTCCATGGAGACGTTCAACCATGGGACAGCCACAACAACATTGCCGAAGAACATAAGAAACTGGCCGGTGAATGTGATGGCCCGATTGCGGCACTGCTGACAGACCTCAAGCAGCGGGGGCTGTTCGAAGAAACACTGGTGATTTGCGGGGGAGAATTCGGACGAACGCCAGCAGTTGAGCTGGTGAACGGCAAACCTGGTGGAGGCCGCGACCACAATCACTGGGGATTTACTGTCTGGCTGGCAGGAGGTGGTGTCAAAGGAGGAATGGCTTACGGAGCGACCGACGAGTTCGGCTATCGTGCGGTTGAGAATCTCGTTCATGTGCATGACCTGCACGCCACGATTCTCCATCTGCTGGGCTTCGACCATACCAAGCTGACGTATCGCCACGCAGGTCGCGACTTCCGACTGACCGATGTCCATGGGCATGTTGTCCGTGACATTCTGGCATGAGCTCAATTCGCTGGATTGTGTCGGACACCAACTGATGGCGAAGTCCCCCTGAGTCTCGGTTTTGTAGTGTCGGGAAGTTGCCGTTTCCGATAAGCTTCGAGGCGAGAAGGATTTCGGGGAAGTGGACCACGATGATAATTCGTGATCCGATGCTGGTCGGGATGCGTTCACAGTCACAGAAACAAACCTGTGAAGAGTGAATGGAAAGAAAGAGGAACCATGAGTAGCGAATTTGAAGGATCACCGAAACTG
>CAIWEX010000572.1 GCA_903911795.1 uncultured Schlesneria sp. | reverse complement strand
GTACTGACATACAGCCCGATTTCGTGCAGTAACGCGGCGACTCGCAGCAGCAATTCGTACCGCGGGTCAAGTTGATGCTCATCTCGCAGCCCTTGAAACAGAATCTTGCAGAGCTTGGCAACCTGTTTGGCATGTTGCTCATCGAAGTCGAACTTCCGACCCAGATCGACGGCCGATCGAATCACCTGATTGGCAAAGTCTTCGTTCCATCCGCCACGAGTTGCCATCTGTTTCAGCAAACCGTCGCGCAGATTGATGCTGGAAACAATCACCTTTTTCAATTGAAACGCCTGGGCAAGCATCACATAGGCAAGCAAGGCAGGACCCAGGGTCCCGGCATCAGGGAACGTGATGTGATACTTGTGAACCAGTTTATCTTCGTTCAATGACAAGACCGTATCGGTCAGTTCTTCCAGTGCCGACAACGGAATGGGGGTCAAATGACCTCGATTCCAGTCGGGAATCAGTTGCTGTGCGGCGAATCGCATGTCCCCGCCCAGGACCACCATTTCCTGTGATGCGCCCGGCGGAACCTGTTGCAGGATCTGATCAACCACACGCTGGATTTGTGTTTCCATCAGTCGCCGGGTTGTCGAATGCGAGGCGTGGTAGGATTCGAGAGTCTGATGGATCCGCAGTGAACCAAGCCTGTACGTATGAGCAAACAGCACATCCGCGTTCTGCACCTGCAATAACTCGGTACTTCCTCCGCCGACTTCTGTAATTACCGTCCTTGCTGCCGCCAGATCGGGATCGGCCTTCAGAAGTGGTTGCACGCCCAGATACGTCACACGGTTCACCTCGGCTTCGTCAATCGGAATGACCTGGATTCCGGTTGCCGTGTAGATGCGGTCGAGGAACGAAAGCTTGTTCAATGCTTCTCGAACGGCACTCGTGGCCACGACACGAACCTGGTCAGGACGATCAATCCCATATTCGGCGAGCACTCGCTTATAGCTCTTCAGGACTCGCACACATTCTTCAATCGTGCTCTTTTCGATGGACCCACGCGTGAAAGTGTCTTTCCCCAGCGCTACCGCTTGTGACAAGGACGACAACAAATGAACATCACCCGCATCGTCGATATCGGCGATCGCCATGCGGATAGAAGTCGTTCCAACGTCGATCACAGCAGCCGTACGGGTGGAGACGGGGCGCGAAGTCGTCGGGTTGGCTGGATCGGCAATCATAGTGAACTTGGTAGTGCGAACCTGGGGAATGACGTTTCAATAAGGAACCTGTTCGTCAGACTTCGATCAGGCGACGAGCCCATGCAGCGGCCCCCATGGCCCCTGCGTCGTCGCCAAGCTTGGCAGCCTTCAATTCATACGTCTTCTGGTAGGAAGGCATCACATGCTTGGCCAGCGACTTGGCAACTTCATCGATATAAAGTCGGGGCATCGCTTCAACCAGACCGCCTCCCAGGATGATGACATCGGGTGCCAGAAGATTGACGGTTCCGGCCAGAGCGATCCCCAGGAATTTCGCGCCGTCTCGCATGATCTCCTGAACGATATCGTCCCCTGCTTCGATCGCTTCCTGAATCGTTCCGCTGCGGATATTTGCCAGGTCCGTTCCTGCGACACGCAGGATGTGGGGGGCCTGGCCCCGATATGCGGCTTTGGCGATCTCGGCCGAGAGTGCAAGTCGGCTGGCCACCGTCTCCAGACATCCACGGCGACCGCAACCGCACATCGCACCGTCAATCACGACTGGGATATGGCCGATCTCAAGGCAACTGGACGTCTTCCCCCGGAAGATCTTTCCTTCGTAGACCATTCCGCCGCCGATCCCGGTACCGGGAAATACGCCGAGTGCTGTTCTGGCACCAATCGCGGCTCCGAATCGAAATTCCCCGTACACTCCGGCATCGACATCGTTGCAGATCCAGACCGGACAGCCAAACTCTTTCTCAAGAACTTTCTTGAGTGGGACATCTTTCCATCCCAGATTCGGGGCGGCGAGAATAATCCCTTCATCGAGATCCAGCGGTCCAGGGCAGCCGACGCCAATTCCACCCAGTCGCGATCGATCAATGCTTCCTTCTTCAAGAAGTTTTTCAATGGTGGCCCGGATCCGTTCCACCCCGGCAGTGGCACCATCTGCACCACGAGTTTTCTTCTTGCGGCGAGCGATTGCTTCAAACTTCCGGTCGAAGAGAACGGCATTCATCTTCGTACCGCCGAGATCAAATCCAACCCAGACCTTGTCAGCGGGTTCGGCATCTTTGGCGACATCCAGACCACCAACGGCGGTCCCGGAGAGAAGATCAGCATCCTTGAGTGACGGTTCGAGCATCGAGCATTTCCGTGCGGAGGTCCATTTCACAACACGACCATCAGGATAACAGAATTACAACGGGAAAACACGGGCGGCAAGGTGCGAGGCTGAACGAGACGCCGGAAAGGGGTTTTCAACGGATTCAATTCGGTTATGCTGATGCATACGCGTTCCGTATTCGTTGTCGGGGTGATCATGTTTTCTCGTCGTACTTTTCCGGTCATTCTTTGCGCCGTTGCGGCTGGCTTTGCCTGGTCCCAGTCGGAATTTGGATCTCCGTCTGTGGCTCAAGCGCAGACCAGCGCCAAGGACAAGGGAAAGGACAAGCCCAAAGGGGCTCGCGGCAAAGACACCCCAGCGATCCCCGGTGTTAACGAGTACTCGTCAAAAAACTTCGCCCTGCGAACGGACTTGTCGCAAGAGGAGGCTAAGGAACTATTGACGCGGCTGGAAACAATGCTGGTACTCGTCAGCCGGTATTTTGGAAAACCGAATACCCAGATCATTGAGATGAATGTCGTCAAGCAGCAGACCAACTGGCCCCCTGGCTCCATCGATGCGGATGCCATTCCCAGTATTGAATCGGGTGGCGGGATTACGCTGAGTGTCACGTCGTTTCAGAGAAACGGATCCGGACAGAAGCAGGTTGTCGGTGCGAAGTCGATTGTCTGGGCGGTCGCAGATCTGGGAACCCCGCAGCACGAAGCCGTTCATGCCTACTGTCATCAGACGTTCGGGCGAACCGGTCCGACATGGTATTCTGAAGGAATGGCCGAGTTGGGACAGTACTGGAAAGAAAAAGAAGACGGCGTCAACATCCATGACGGCGTCTTGCAGTACCTGAAGTCTGAAGAGCCAAAAGAACTGACGGAAATCGTGGCGACAGGTCAGCGGACAGGCGACAGTTGGCAGAATTACTCCTGGCGCTGGGCACTGTGCCATCTGCTGGCGGCAAACCCAAACTATGCCCCTCGATTCAAACCACTGGGACTGGCACTGCTCAACGAGCAACAGACGAGCTTTGAGGCTGTGTATGGACCCATGGCCAAGGAAATCACGTTTGAATACAACTTCTTCCTGAAACACATCGATCAGGGTTTTCGCGCGGATCTGTGCAGTTGGGACTGGAAGGCCAAGTTTCAACGATTGAAGGGAACCGGTTCCGTCCAGGCAAAAATTGACGCGATGCGCGGATGGCAACCGGCGCGTGTCGCCGTCAAATCGGGTGATAAACTGAATTTCACGGCAACCGGTGAATGGGCTCCCTCAAAATCCGGCAAGAAAGTGACAGCGGACGGTGACGACGAAGGCAAAGGAAAGCTAGTCGGCATTCTGTTCGACGACTACGTTCTTTCCGAACCATTCGAACTGGGTGCCACTTGCGAATGGGAAGCGACCGGCGACGGAAATCTCTTTTTGCGATGCCGCGATGAGTGGAAATCAATCGCGGACAACAGCGGGGCAGTCACAGTGAAGATCAAGCTCGCTGATTAGGGCTCTGGATCATGCGACCGCATCAATTCAAAAAACTGTCGTCGTCCAATAACTTGCACGTGCTCAGGATGATCTGGCGTAGATGCGATTGACATATTCGTAGACGATATCGATCGGCGACACGTAATCAGCAAATCGGTCGAAGAAATCAGGTGCCGTTTTGTCGCTCCAAATCGCCAACCGAACCTCCCGCAAGCCGAACGAACTCAGAAGTCGTCGACCACCGATTACAGAACGACGATGACCGCCCTTTTCTTAGACCAACCGCACGGCCAATAACCGGCAACGAATAAATCGATCACACGACACCAAGTCGCTGGATGAGCAATCATCAATTCACGAACCGCCATTCGGGCAGCGAAGACGGCACCTGACTTTGCCGCCGTGGTGAAATCATGCGGACCATCGGTTAATGCAGGCAGTCGGTCCGGGACCGAGTGCAATGCCGTTAGAACTCGTTTTGAAATTTCCAATTCCAAGGCCCGTCGCGTTCGCTGATTTCCTGCGCCATCCAATTCATTCACGAGACGATCACCGTGAATCGGATCCACCTGTTCGCATGAAGTTGGGAGCCAATCCCAATCGTCGGTGCCAGAAACGGTTGCAAGCGACACCGCATCGAGTTCACCCGGAAACTGTCCGCACCGGGAAAACCAAGCTGCGCGGGCAATTTGTGTTTTCAGAGTATCCAACGACATAGTTTGATGACTGCATTCGATTGCTTTTCAGGTCATCGAAGGCGGGTTTTGATTGGCATGCACGCAACGCCCACGGCTCCATCGTTCATGCCTTGCCGTGTGGAGCAGCGGACTGACCAGCAGGAGCTCCGCCCGCAGGAGCCGGAGCATGCGGGGCGGCGTGCGGTGTGAAGTAGGCAACGACGACGATGCAGACCGCCATCCC